>NZ_JAOWRF010000009.1 GCF_025753815.1 Plectonema radiosum NIES-515
GGGGGAGAGGTTCTGATTTTAGTAATGGTAACAAGCGATCCCAATCAAAGCAAGTATCGCCCAAATTGGCAAGTCGTTCGATAACTGCATCAAGTTGAGGAAGTTCTGCTGTGGGTATTAAACCCAGATGGCGATCGGGAATGGTAATGTGATCTTCACGCCGCAAAACGCCGATAATTGGTAATTGTAGGGGTAAGAGTGAATCTTTGAGCAGAGATAAATGGCGATCGCTTCCCACCCGATTTAGTACCACTCCAGCAATTTTAATTCTCGGATCGAAAGAGCAATAACCGTAAGCGATCGCTGCTACAGAACCAGACAATCGACTACAATCAATCACCAGTACCACAGGTAAATCCAACAATAGCGCAACATGAGCAGTACTAGCAAAAGAAGAGAGGGGGATGGGGAGAGGGGGAGAGGGGGGGAAAAAAGAATTCTCCTTGAAAGCTTGTCTCCCTAGTCTCCCTAGTCCCCCTTGTCCCCCTTGTCCCCTTGTCTTTTGATCGTCTTCAACACTTTCTACTCCCCACTCCCCACTCCCTTTAATTCCATCAAACAACCCCATTACCCCTTCTACAAGGGCAAAATCCACTTTTTGGATGTGACGCGCAAAACATTCCTGAACGTAAGCTTCGGAAGTCAGCACAGGGTCTAAATTGCGACAAGCACGATTAGTTACGTGCTGATGAAACATTGGGTCAATATAATCTGGACCCACTTTGAAAGATTGAATCAAAGAACCACGACGGCATAAAGATGCTAAAAGGGTGAGCGTGACAGTTGTCTTACCCACCCCACTACGTTCACCGGCAATAACTAAAGACATAAAAAAGTTAGGAGTTAAAAGTTAGGAGTTAGCAATTTTAACTCATAACTCATAACTCATAACTCATAACTTCAGAAACTTAGCTAGAACCCCAAGGCTTTCTTCAAAAAGTGCCTCATGACCCCAACGTTGCACCTGCTGACTTAGCAAAACTTCCGCTTTTTGTTCAGAAAGTGAAGTCACATGTTGAAATAAACCAGAAGATTGGGCACCACCTTGGGTTTCCATCCGCATACAGCCACCGGTTTCCGAACAGATAAGTGTCCCGCAGTCAGCTTGGGGATTGGTCGAATTCAAGCGCAAAGCAATCAAGTCGCCGATAATTTCTCCTCCATCAGCCACGGGGACACCAGCTAACTCAGCTTGTACTTGGCGTTGGTCTTGTGTAAGAAAGCTAATTTTAGTAATTTGGTAGTCTCCGCTTTCTTTTTCATAAGAAACTGGACTCCATTCCAACCGACTCGCAAGCCACCCTAAAAACATTAACGCTTGTGCGGGATTGCCTTTTTCGTAATCAATCGTTACTCTGTCAATTTCCCGCAAAGAAGCGCGACGCAGAGGGGGATCGTAAGCTTCAGCGGTTAACTCTTGCCATGCTGAGAGACGACGCCAGTTCAAGTCAGCTAAAGGTACGCCAGTTTCTACCAACTCTTGCAAACTGAGCAAATCGCTTTCTGGCTTGTTAAATTCACAAGAATCGACGATGACATTATTGCATACTGCCGCCAGTCGCTTAAATAAAGCATTGTTAGGATCTGGTGTTGCTTTCCACCAGAGAAACTTCGGTAAACCCCCAATCAACAATGCCGGAATCATCCCCCCGATTCGTTCCAAAGCGGCAGTAGTTCCGGTTAGGGTGATGTATTCACAGCAGATAAGTGTACTTGAGGACTGCTTTTGAATTGGGCAATAAGCAGAAACTTGAGCTTTTACGCCTTCGTCTTCACCTGTTATTGGACACAAAGCAATAATTCGGCAAGGGTTACGCAGGGCGATTTCGTCAGCGATTCTGGGGCTTTTTGCCTCTAAACCATAAGATGCGTTAGAACCATTTTCCCCCGTTGCCTCGGTGCCATGACGTTTCGCGACTTCTTCGCGCAATATGGCGAGAGTTTCTGGTGTTGCGGTTCCAGTTTCTGGCAGTTTATGCGTTCTCTGAACTTCGCGTAGCGCTGATTCCATCTGTGGTCCGAGAATTCCGTCAATCGGACCGTTGTAATATCCGGAAGCTGCCAAAAGATATTGAGTTTCTTCCGGTTCGTACACCACTAAACTAAATGTCGTGGCACGAGTAGCCGCAGGAAGGGCACCGTTTGCATCGCCGATACCGTAACTTTGCCAAATTTGACTCAGTTCCGCTTCAACGTCTGAGAGCGAAATATCTTTCGGAGTCTGAAGTGAATAAATAGTCGGAGCTTGGGAAGCCATAATAGTTTGAAGTTTTGGGTGGTGAATTAAGGAGCGGAGTTAGGAGTTTTGAGTTAGGAATTAGGAGTTTTGAGTTAGGAATTAAGAGTTTTGAGTTAGGAATTATTAATTCATAACTCCTCACTTTTAACTCATAACTCCGCTCCTCAAAACTCATAACTCATAACTTTCCTCCTTCTAACTCTTTACAGTCGGCGCCAGCGACGACCATCTTGATTAATCAAGAATTCGGCTTCGGCTGGTTCCCAAGTACCAGCTTCGTATTTGGGAACGGATGCTGGATCTGCGGGTGCATCCCAAACAGAAAGGGCTGGTGTGACAACTTGCCAAGCGGCTTCTACTTCGTCGGCGCGTGTGAACAATGTTTGGTCGCCCATCATACAATCGAGAAATAGGCGATCGTAAGCATCGGAAGTTGCTTCTATGCCAAAGGAACCATAACTAAAGTCCATATCAACCGAACGGGTGCGGAAATCTGCCCCAGGCATCTTGACTTCAAAACGCAGGGAGATTCCTTCATTCGGCTGAATCCGCATCGTCAAAATGTTGGCATTCATTTGTTGCGCGGCTGATTGAAACATCCTTGAAGGAACTTCGCGGAAGTGGATGGAAATTTCACTAACTTTTTTCGGCATCCGCTTACCTGTACGCAGGTAGAAGGGAACTCCTTGCCAGCGCCAGTTGTCAACCAGAAATTTCATTGCCACGTAGGTGGGTGTTGTGGATTTAGGAGCTACTCCTGGTTCTTCATGATACCCAGGTACTTGTTTTCCTTTCATCCATCCGGCGCTATATTGACCGCGTACTGCGGAATGCCCTAAATTTTGAATGTCTGCCAATCGCGTAGCTTGGAGTACTTTTACTTTTTCCGTGCGGAGACTGTCGGCATCCATCGCGTTGGGTGCTTCCATTGCGGTGAGGCAGTAAAGTTGCATCAGGTGGTTTTGCAACATATCCCGCAGTGCGCCGGCGCTTTCATAATATCCCGCTCGGTCTTCTACTCCGACGGTTTCAGCGACGGTAATCTGAACGTGGTCAACAAATCGACGGTTCCACAACGGTTCAAAAATCGCGTTGGCAAAGCGAAATACGAGGAGATTTTGAACTGTGTCTTTACCCAAGTAGTGGTCGATGCGGTATACTTGGTTTTCTTTACAATATTTCTGCACCACTCGGTTCAAGCTTTTGGCAGAAGCCAAGTCTCGACCAAAGGGTTTTTCAATTACCAGACGATGTTTGTAGGGATCGTCCAACATTGATTTTTCGCCCAGTTGCTTGATGGCTTCTGGGAAGAAGTTAGGAGCCACGGAAAGGTAGAACATCCGGTTTCCCCGTGTTCCCCGTTTCTCGTCTAGCTCGCTTAATAAATTCTTCAGTTTCTCGTAACTTTCTGGGTTATCTATGTCACCAGAGCAGTAGAATAATCCTTGGGAGAAGTCTTGCCAAAGTTCTTCTGGATGCACGCCTCCATGAGCTTCTTCCATCCCCTTTCGCATTTGTTCGCGAAAATACTCGTGGCTCCAATCTCGACGCGCCACGCCAACAATGGTCGTTTCTGGTGCAATGCGCCGTTCTTTTCGCAATTTGTAAAGTGCTGGTACGAGTT
The DNA here is from genome assembly GCF_025753815.1 of Plectonema radiosum NIES-515. Classification (GTDB taxonomy): domain Bacteria; phylum Cyanobacteriota; class Cyanobacteriia; order Cyanobacteriales; family Nostocaceae; genus Hassallia; species Hassallia radiosum_A. The sequence goes on from NZ_JAOWRF010000009.1 coordinate 3,864, forward strand.
TGCGCCAGGTCAGGTCTCCAGAAGCACCAAAGATGACTATGATTTGGGGTTCGGGCATTCCTTGCTGTTGCAGACCTACGCGCAAGGGATTTTCTAGCAGACTAACCATAATAATTGCAAGATGTGGGTTTTAGATTTTCGATTGGTGATTAGGGCATGGGGCAGGAGGGAAGGGGTTCATGGGTTCATGGGTTCATGGGTTCATGGGAAAAAAATAAACAGTAGTGATTTAAATAACTCTTTATTTCCATACCTTTCCCATGAACCCCTTTAACATGAGTCCCCTCTTCAAATCCCTAGTCCCTAATACCTAAACTGGTGATAAGACCTTGATTTTGTCTTCTAAGGAATCCATCAGTGATTGAAAGGGCTTGACAAACTTATCAATACCATCAACAAGTAGTTCGTCCATCACTGAGTTGATGTCAATGTTGATGTCGGGGTCTTTCAAGCTTTCGATGAGTTGGTAAGCTTGATCGACATTCGTCTCAACACGACTTGCGGCATCACAGTGGTCAGCGCAAGCTTCTAGTGTCGCTGGTGGTAGGGTGTTAACGGTGTCGGAACCTACCAACTGATCAACATACATGACGTCGCTGTAGCTGGGGTCTTTGGTGCCGGTGCTTGCCCAAAGAAGACGTTGAACTTTTGCACCTTTTGCGGCTAAAGCTTGCCAACGATCGCTCTGGCTAATTTTTTTGTACTCTTGGTACGCTATCTTGGCGTTTGCGATCGCTACTTTACCTTTGACAGCACTCAGTTTTGCTTCTACGGCAATATCATCAACGCCTTTTTTCAACTTAGCATCAATCTTGCCGTCAATGTTGCTATCAATGCGACTAAGAAAGAAGCTGGCTACGCAAGCTATGTTACTAATGTCTTTACCTTCTTTGACTCTAGCTTCTAAACCACCAATGTAAGCATTCGCTGAGTTGACATAGCTAGAAACCGAAAATAACAGAGTGACGTTAACGTTGATCCCGGCAGCTATCACTTGTTCGACTGCTGGCAAACCTGCTTCTGTACCGGGAATTTTAATCATCACATTTTCTCGACCAATTTCTTGGTAATAGCGATGAGCCTCAGCGATCGTTGCTTCTGTATCATCAGCGATCGTTGGTGGTACTTCTATGCTCACGTAACCGTCTAATTTATCTGACGCTTCATAAACTGGGCGTAAAATATCACACGCATTGCGGATATCTGCAAAAACTAAGGATTCGTAAATTTTGTATGTCGGTAACTTTGCACGAACACCTGATTCTATATCGGCATCATAAATGACGTTTCCCTTGATCGCTTTTTCAAATATGGCTGGATTCGAGGTGATTCCACAGATACCTTTATTTTCCACCATATCTTTCAACTCGCCTGACTCAATTAGGTCACGAGTCAAATTATCCATCCAGATACTTTGACCGTATTCTTTTATCTCTAATAAATGGTTAGTTGTCATGATAGATTTCTTTCACTCCGGTTAATTATGTCTTCGAGTTGATACTGACCTTTCAATTTTGCTGTTGGCAATACAGAATTGCATCCACCATCTGAGACAATCAAGGAACTAAAACTACTATCACTCCTGAACTAATTTCAATTTAGTTACTGGGGTGCAAAAGCACCCATGAGGTTTTTCTCAAGCTGTTTTAATGACCGTTTTGAATAAAAGACTCCACTTTTGCTACATCTTTTTTGCTACCAATAATCAAAGGGGTGCGCTGGTGCAATTTTTTCGGTACTATGTCCAAAATATCTACGAGTCCCGTAGTAGCGCGACCACCTGCTTGCTCAATGACAAATGCTAAAGGAGCAGATTCATAAAGCAACCGCAGTTTACCTTCTGGCTTGGGAAGTATGCCTGGGTATAAGAATACACCCCCTTGTACTAAAATTCTGTGTATATCACTCACCATTGCCCCGCTATAACGAGCGGTATAGCCTTCAGTGCGATGGACGTAGCGAATATATTCGCGAATTGATTCATCCCACTGCCAAAAATTACCCTCGTTTACGCTGTAAACTGAACCGTGTGCCGGAATTTGGATATTTTCTTCGGTGAGAATAAATTCTCCTAAGCTGGGATCGAGAGTAAAAGAATGAACTCCCTTACCTATAGTATATACCAGCATGGTGCTCGGACCATATAGGATGTATCCGGCGGCTATTTGTTTGCGTCCATCGGTAAGTAAATCTTTTGCCTCACCATCAAGATCGTCTCCTTCTTGTTGGCGAATCGCGAAGATTGAACCTAAGCTGAGATTGGTATCGGTGTTAGATGAGCCATCGATGGGATCGTACAATAGTGTGTAGCGACCAATCGGGCAGTTTTCCGGAATGTAGTAGGGTTTTTCCATTTCCTCGGAAGCTAAACGACAAACTAAGCCGCTTTGCTTAAATACCGAGATAAATACGTCGTTAGCGTAAAGATCCATCTTTTTGACGGACTCTCCTTGCACGTTGACATCCCCTGTAAATCCAAGAACACCTTCGACTAAACCAGCTTGGCTGAGGCGACGGGCAACTAGTTTACCAGCCAGGGCTATGCGGTTCATCAGCGCACTTAAATCCTGTGCCTGGGGCGAAAAGCTCTGAAATTGCTGTAGGACGTGACGGGATAAAGTTGTACAATCACGATCTAAGCTTTTGTCAGTGATGTCGTTGTTCGACAACTCAAGAGATTCTGGCGATGGAGCCATGTTTTGGTTCTTCCTAACGACTTTGGTTGGTTGAGGTTGGCTTCATGACAAAGTGTGGAGGATGAAGCTTGAAGTGAGCTTGAACGGATTAACACGTTCGCTTGTACTAATTTCTTTTTTTCATCCTTTATCCTTCAGCCTTGATGAAAGCTGCTGCCTCTATCTTAGAAAGGTAATTTGATAACTTAAATGTGATTTTAGATAAACTAAATATTTCAAGCTTTTTTCGGTCTCTGCTAAAGCGCATTAGCACTTCGGTCATACTTGGGCAAATCTACCTAAGCTTGTAAAATTCAATGATTTTTGTCAACATTTTTATCCCTCTCTTGACTTTTTGTCTGTAAATACTAATACGCTTGATATATAGCAAGCAAAGTTGTTGAGATACCCATCCCCAAAATACCATCTGTCTGTTTTCACGTTGGCTGCAACTGCCGATGCTTGCTATATCGCGATCGTTAAGAATCAAAAAACCGACTAGTACTTGACACTCCCCCACATGGGAATTGTTAATCTTTTCTCATTTTCCCAATTTCGATCTTGCATAACTAGAGAACAATTTGCTAGTATAATAGTCCCTATTTTTAATAGTCTTGTTTTTTCCCCCAACTACTTCGTTGGCTCTCCTCGCGTGGTTTGGCTTTATTAACTCGAAGTTGACGACCCATCCATTCTGCGCCATCTAATTCTGTAATAGCGGCATCTTCTTGAGCATCTTCGGACATTTCTACAAAAGCAAAGCCGCGCAATCGTCCAGTTTCCCGGTCTGTAGGCAAGACGACTCTTTTTACCTCACCGTAATCTGCAAATACTTCTTTTAAGTCGGCTTCGCTAGCGCGGTAGGAGAGATTTCCAACGTAAATAGTCATATGGAATCACGTAAATTTCAACTAGGAGCGATGAGTTCAGCTGTAAAAATTTAACAAATCTCAAAGATTGCTTTGTTCGCATCCGAGTCACCAAAACACGGACATTATAGATTAGCAAGCATATTGCTTGCATTATCTACTAATCGAAAGCGCGATCGGGCTGAACTGACGCATACGCTCATATAATAACTGATTGTGTCATTCTTCAAAGTATGACATTTTACAAACAGTCATAATTGACAATTAGTTGCGCTTATATGGTTAATGCCTGATACCATTGGCGTGTAGAATTATAATCTTTAGGTGTCAAAAAAGTATCGTTAAAACTGTGGCACTCCTCTAGGAGCATCTTCGTTTTTGTGTATAAATAGATATTAGTTATTGACAGTAGAGACGTAGCAGTGCTACGTCTCTACATGTATTCCCTATTGGCGATCGGCTGCTGTATGTAAAATTATTTAGTCAATTGATATTGACTGAGGACCGCTGGTTCTGCCATTATGTGCAAGACTTGTGGAAGTAGTATAACTACTTGAGCCTAGCTGTTGATTGAGCCAGCTTTTAACCGGGTCGTCAGCAAGATGGAGTCTAAGTATACCAGAGAAGAACCCGCCCAGAAATGAGCCTGGATGCTGGGTAAATCGTTTAAAGATTGGTGACAATTCATCAAGGAACATGAAGAATCTCCTAATGCGGGTGTAAAAAATTAGAACTGCTTAATTTATCGTAACTTGTTAGAGACGTTCCGTCGGAACGTCTCTACACGATGTCTGATTTACCCGACATGATATCAAGCACATTATTTTTACAGAAAATTAGCGTCAATAGCACAAGGATAGAAAAAGCGATGGTGTAAAGAAAGCAGTTACATCCACCGCAGTTAATTATTTACATTGGACTTTGTTCAGGCATCATGCACTTATCAGAGTCGCAACCGGCAGGTCCTGCTTCCATTAACTCACCGGAATCGTAGCGACTTAAGACAGCAGGAAAGTCATCCGTTTGACGACGCATTTCTACTTCTTTGAGTAGTTGCTCATAGTCTTGTTTGGTGATAGGTTCAAATGGCAAACGGGGGAAAGTTTGATGATCGTCAAAGCGTGCCAGAAGTGCAGCGCTAATGTAGCCTTCATTATTTTGTATGGCTTGCCAAATCAGATGTGATAGTGGTTCTACTTCATTTTCCCGTAGCTCGATGGTGGCAGAGGTGTTATGTGTGACATAGAATTTCTGCACTTGCATGTAGAAATCCATTTGAGCGATCGCACTAAATTGACTAATATCAATTTCATCAACTCCAGGTATATCAGCCCAAGGTACAGCGACGGGAATTTCTACCAACCATTCTGAGCATCTAGGATCGAAGGGATCGTTTAACAAATTGCCCTTTTCATCTTTATCAGATTGGGAGGGAATGACATTATAGCCGTAGTCTATACAAGCTAAAGCTACTGGGTCATTTTTCCCAAAGGTGATCCTGCGAAGAAATCTTTGGGCTTTGGGGGGGTGCCATCCGGGACTAGCACCAGTTAACAAAGATTTAGTACCACTAGGTTGAACTGTAGTGCAGCGATTTGGACGTTTGAAATTATGGCGATCGCAATAATCCCAAACAACACGATGCACGATATCTTTCCATGAAGTTAAGTATTCTTCCTCTTTTCGCTTAAACGCTATTCCTTGAGCATTTTTTGGTCTACCTTCTGCCCACCAGCGCAACCAATCAACCCCAAAAGCATGAACAAAGAAATCAAATAAACCTGTGAAAGAAACCCCGACAATCGGGTCTAATTCGCGGCTGTATTGATAGCGTGGTTCAAGGAATTTGTGATGTAAAAGTGCGGCTACAGATAGCGCTCCAGCGGTGAAAGCTTCCTCCTGTTCTTTGTAGTTAGTTGGGTCAATTTGATTGAGGTGAATCTCTGAAAGGTTACAGTTTCCAGTTAAAGTATTACCGAAAACACCTTTATGATATTCTGGCTCATTAAAGCAGTAAGTATCATGTAAACCCGGCAATTCTTCAACACTTTTCACAACTTGCCATTTACCTTTGCATTTTGCATTTGTTCCTTTACTTACATCCAAACGTTGGCAAGGAATCTGTTGACAATCGGTTATTTGCAAGTAGTACAAATCTCGACTTCTGACACCCAAATTAGTTATTGAACCTTTGTGAGCACACAGATTCAGAGATGAACGAATACCACATTTAGTCAGTAATAACTGAATTCTGTAAGCACGCTCGTAGTCAGATATATAAATCCTAATACCATTGCTTGAAGTATTCGAGCCATCTGTATCAGCTAAACCAGCGATAAAATGTAAAATTGCTTGACGGTTCCAACTAGCAATTACATTCAGCGATTCAGAATTTGTTTTTAAGGCTTTAAGAAATTCTCCAGAAAAACCTAAATCTGTAACATCTGTAAAAGTAGGTAAGTAGTCATAAGTTCTTTGAGGAGACTTATTCCCAACTACAGATAACGCTGCTTTATTTTCGTACAGTCTAACTTTGGCGTTGTTATTTTTATCTGTAGTACCATCGCCTACAGCTACCCCCAAAGTATAAGCATAACCCGAATCAACATTTAATCCATCTTCGTAATTAATTGTGAAAGGTTCAGTGTGAATGCTATATCGACTTGTATCCATCAAGTCTTTGGTTTGAACTTCCTTATAGACTTTGCCGAATCTATCTTTCACAAAAAAGCGATGATATTCAGTTGCATCTAAATAAGAACCGTCTCCAAACCGAACTCGATAAAGTTTGCTATTACTACCAGTCTTAAATGGTGTAACTAAGCTCCATTTTTTCCCATTCCAAATTTCAATTTCGCATCCGACAACATCTTTAATGTTGTGCATTCCTTCCCTAGTAATGAGTAGAGTATTGCCACTGACACAGTGAAAATTGCTACCTAAAATTTCTCCACAATTGTGTGCAACAAACCCATTAGCATCAAAGCGAGATACACCAGGTACAGTGCAATCATAAACAGACTCTTCACCATCAAAGGTAATAGATTCAATCCTTACATCGAACCGTTCTTTGTAGAGATTGCGCTTATACCCTGATAACAAAGAGTCTAACAACTCAGCTTTTTTAGGTTCTTGGAAACCAACTATTTGTTGAAATATTTGAATGTTATCTTTAGCAATAACTAATTCATGTTGAGTATTACAAAAATACTCAGTCAAAACTTTCTTGCTATTAGGTAACATTCTCAGACCTTCTGCTCTACGATTCTTGTAGATTTTACTGGCAATACCTAATCGTAAAAGCATCCTTTGTATAGCTTCTAAATTAGGTAAATCACTTTGCGCTAAACGAACGCTAATTCCCTTGTCATGGTTCCCTTGTACACTTCCATCAGCGTCAAAAATACCTCTGAGAAAACCACAATAGAAATCGTAGCTTGCTTGCTCAATCTCAGAAGTGACTTTTTTATGTTTATGTACTAAACCAAAAACACTAGCCAGTTTTGCGAGACTTGCAGAACTAACTTGAAAATATTTGTTTGTTTGGTGGTAAACACCTTTCAAATCCTGAGAATATTGAAGTGGTTTTGGTAAACTATTCACTAATGAAAGAGCAAATTCTTTCATCTCAGTTTGAGTTTCTCCCCAGTAGCGTAGTGATGCTTGATAGGTAGAGTTAGCAGCGTTTACTGAGAAACAACCATCACCTAATAAGTTACCGAGTAACCAACCTTCTGCATGTGTACCTAAACCATCCCAAGGATTTATATTTTTATGGTCATGAATTAGTATTCGATCGCCAGGTTTTAAGTCTTTGACTTCACACCATTCTGAGTATTGCTTACGTTGAGTTTGTGCTGTGACTTTTAAAACTTGATGATTCTCGGTAAGCCTTAAAGCGTAACCTTCTTTGGTTTGTAACTTGACTACAGGTTTCACTCCTGTGAAGAAAAAACCATCAGATGTAGTGCTAAAAAGTTCACCGTTCACATAAACAGCTAATTGTTTGCCAATTAAATCTTTAACTTGCCTTGCACCGTGTTCTGTATGTATCCAAGTATCTGAGGTTATACACGGATTCAAGCCGTAGCGAGCTAAACGATGTTCTACCTCCGACGCATCAATGTCAGGATGATGTTTTTGCAACCACTGTTTTGCTGTTCCTTGTTCGTAAGCTTGTAAAAAATCAGTTTTCAAAGCTTGGGTTGACAGCAAATCGCAATTAGCTCTAGCTACAGCTTCACCAGCCCATTGAATTGCACCCTCGCCGCTATAATACTGTTTGCGAACAGCATCAATACATTCTTCTAATGTTGGCTTGCGGTGATAAACTCTGGTATGGTTTGCCATCCGTAGAGCATCCCGCTCTGGATCGATTCGCCAGTTGCCATTTTCATCTTGCTGCCATAAATTATCTTTGGCGGTGGCAGCTTGTTTATCATCAGAATCAAACTGACGCATCCCCGCACTGTTATGTGTCAGATAGCCATCACAGTAGAAACAATGAGCTTCTTCTACTTCAATGTCATAAGTTTTGACATGATCGTAACTACCTAAGCTCTTGACAGTGACTGGAATATCTAATGAGATATCAGCCTCAACAATATAGCGTTCGTAGTTGGCATCAACTGTGCGGGAACCCTGGAATCCCATTTCTCGCATTTCGCTGTAAGTGTATGCTTCCCTCATCACGACACCGGGGACAGTGAAACCATACATTTTGAGTTTTTGCCTCAGCTCACCCTTCAGCGAGTGAGTTGCAATCAGGGCATTATAGCGTTCTTTGAGCGCTGGAATGGTGAGGCTATACTTAACTTGCCATCCTTGCTCTTGGGGATGTGTAATGGCAATTCTGCCAGCGATACCCAAACTGGATAAAACTGTGCCGACTTGTCTAATAAATGGTCGATAGACCGATGTTACTAAGTGAGGGGGTCGGTTATTAATAGCACCATCACTGTCCACTAATCCAGCTAGGTAAGCAGTCCTAATATCTACTGAACCCTGCAAAATAAAACTAGGAACTGTTAAGGGAACATGAGGTTGCTTAATGTAGTGATGGAAGTACTCAGCGAGTCGAATTGATGAACAAATGGACTTAGCCGTATTTTCACCTTTAATAACGCCATGAACAGCAGTTAATCCAAATAAAGCTAGAGCAGCATTGATTTTGGCTTGAATTCTGGCTGTGAGTTCTGTATCCAAGCTGTTCATTACCCATTCGACACGTCCATAAGGCTTTTCATGCTTATTGCGACCGATCGCAACATAGCCATCACCGTGGGTAAATCCAATTAGCCAAGCTACTTCTGATGTCAGTTCAGGAACTTTAAAAGACTTGGCATTTTGACTTTGAGCGGGTCTTTCTTTGGTAAAATCAGGCGGTAAATGAGTAATTGTACCAGGTAGTACTTGCGTATTGTGTAGGAGGCGATCGCCTTCAACTAGACTCCCAATCGATTTCCAGGTAACTCCACCTTTAGCATCAGCTAGAACTGCTTGTCTGTGGTTTAAAGTTGCTCTGGGGTAAGTAGCATTAGTTTCAATCTCATATACATCCTGAAATCCTTGGTCGAATTTATTAACAATTCGACGAAATCCCAGAGGTGTCTGCACTAAGTCACCCACTTGAACATCACAAATGGGAACAAGACCTTTAGATGTATGAACCAATGCGTCTTCAGGTAGACAGCGCCGGATGTTTCCAGCAACAATTGTTACAGCCGCTTGGTCTATTAACAAACAGCATTCAACTGAATTTAATTGCCGTCCGACAGCTTTATTGAGGATGGATGCACAACGCTCATACAGTCCAGGCAATTTTACCGGATTAGCAACGCCACCAAAGCCCTTGAGAGTTTCTCCGGCTTTACGTACATCACTGATATCAACGATAACTTCAACTTCTGTTGAAAATCTTTCATCACTAGAGAGTTTTAAAAGTGTTTGATATGATTCAACCCAACCTTGACGGCTGTCTCCAACGTGGATGGTGACAGAATTTCCGGTTATTTTGGTTTCTGTAAATTCCCGACGTTGTTCAACAGCAACACTACCAATTTCACCTTGTACGCTTACATTTAGGTGATTGCGGATGGGGGGAATTTGGCTGATATATTTTGGTTCGATGACGGCACCAGTACCATTAAACTAAGCAACACTCTCACGAGTGCTACTCGTCTTCAGAACCGGACGTGAGACTTTCACCTCATCCGGCTCCTCAATAATCATACCTTTGTCATAGGAACTGTTCAAACTACCATCTCTGGCAGTTTTTTGCTCGTGACAATGTTTATGCAATGCTTGCAGGTTTTCAAGTTTTCTTTTACCACCATTACTAGTTGGTTGTATGTGGTCGATTTCGATTTTATCTTCCGTTGTGAAAGTAAGACCGCAATGGGCACATTTTCCCTTTTGCTTGTGTAGTATTTTTGCGAGTAAAGATGGAATTTCTTTACTTTTACCTGTCCTTGAACCCCAATAGGTGAAGTCACCATTAAACGGTGAAGCTTCCCCTTTAACTTTAATGTGCCGTACAATATCTACCTGTGTGTGTTTACTGAGGATATAGCTTTCTTTAGTATCTGGATTATCGTATCCAAAGACCCAGTTATCTTTACCAACTGTAATCCAATATTTCTCAACAACCCATTTAGTACCTTTATTGTAATGTCTGGATTTTGCCCATACCATTAGTTTCTTATAAATCATATGATTTAAGATTCTGAAGGTATCGGTTGAGCAGACTGAAGAATAATAGTTTCTCCATCCTTCTATTATTGGATTGATTCTTGAAATTAGCGCCTTTTGAGGTGCTGCTTTATGGGAATCAATAATGTCAGCTATTTCTTTATAGTGGCGTTTTATTGCGTTCTTACTTGGTTGAATTATCGTTTGGAAACCTAGGATTTCTCCGTTGGATGACCGTGCGCTCATTCCATCGTTTACTGGGAATTGTCTGACATTAAAACCTAAAAAGTCAAATCCAGGGTTTTCCCCTGCATATTTCTCTAATGTATGACAAATTCTAGTCTTGCTTGGTTTTAGTTCCAAACCGATGTCTTTTAGGAAACCTTCTATTACCGCTTTTGCCCCTAAAACAACATTAATATCTTCGTGAATAATCACGAAATCATCTGCGTACCTGATTAAACTTAATGCATTTCGGTTTTGCTTTTTCCCCCAATTCCTACGGGTAGGGAGGGTATTTGCATATTCCTTAATCACTTCTTCCATTCCGTGAAGCGCGATATTAACCAGTAAAGGTGAAATTATTCCACCTTGGGGTGTACCTGCTTTCGTTGGGAATAATTGATTTCCATCTACATATCCGGCTTTTAACCACTCTCGTGTTAACCGTCTCATTGATGGATATGTATTGAGTTTTTCAAGTAGCTTTTGATGATTAATGTTATCGAAACACTTAGATATATCCGCATTTAGTACATATTTAGCTTTACCATGTAGAGCTAGATATATAGCTTCGATTGCGTCGTGTACTGCACGTCCTGGTCTGAACCCGTAACTATTTGGCTCGAATTTTGATTCCCATTGTGGTTCTAAGGCTAACTTTGCGATCGCTTGTTTTGCCCTATCCTCCATTGTTGGGATTCCTAGGGGTCGTTTTTCGTCTGTTCCTGGTTTTGGAATCCATACTCTGCGGGTTGGTTTGACCTTCCCACTTGTGCCTAAATTCTTTGCTAGTCTCAGCCGACTTTCGTATCCGAGGGATTTAACCCCGTCTAAGAGTGCCGTTTTCTTGCCTTGGTTATCTTGGGTTACTTTTCGCGTCGCTAATAGCTTTGCGTACCAGGATTTCATCAAAGTTTTTTGGAGTCGTCGCATTGCTTTGACATCACCACGTTGAACAGCTTTGTATATGCGCTTTTGCAACTTGAACACTATCCTCTGAATTTTCTTCCAGTTGATTTTGTTCCATACCACCGTAGTCTTAAAACTCGTTTTAGTCGTTTTCATCGCTAAAAAGTACCTATACATATCTGATTACCGTGAGTCCGTCAGCGTATCCTACGCATTACCGCAGGCATTTGCTTTTGACTCAATCTCACCACATAGTTCATCCGGTTAGCACCTGCTCAGGTATTCGACCTCCTGAGAGAATTTATGTGGTTACTTCGTTCCTAATAGTCATTGATTGAGAGGTTAGGTTTCTACTGTTCACCGGGGTTAAGAGCTGTGCAAACCGAACGGTTGTATTTCGGTTGCTCTCCCCTTGCCTTTTGGCACAGCCTGTTAATCCACTAGGCTGTTTTATATGATCACGATGATTCAAACGTAGATTCGCTCAAAGCTAACCATACTCTCTTGCTAGATGTGTCGAAATCTGGATTGACTTCTTAACACCGTTCATTCCCGCTTTACGGATTGATGGCTAGTCGCTACCGTAGGGAAAGTGCTTTCACCCTTGCACTTAGGGGGTTGGACTTCATCGAAATATCTTATGTTTTTACCGATTTTTCATCTGATATTTCTATCAGTTGCTCTGTAAAAGTTTTTTTGTTTCAATGTCACCAACATGACTATTAAGTTATCAAGATTCTTACCAATGTGGTAGAAGAAACCTTGTGGCTAATCCTCCAAGACCCTTACGGGTGTTGGTTTCTAGCCAACGAATCGCACGCAACCCATCATTGCCAAATCCATCATCAAGCCGAAAGCATTCCAATCCTCTAAATTGGTGGAGGTGCAGTTATAACCCCCAGAAAAGTTTTTGGGCTTGGATATCCACTCTGTACCACCAACCCACAGCCAGCGTCCACTGGGCAACGCTTTCAGGTTTAGCTGCATTTTTTGGAGTATGGCAGCGTCTTCTGGACGTAGCTTTCCCACATTGGTTAAGCCGGTGAGAGTGCGATCGCACACTTGTTCCCATGTTTCCCTTTGTCCTACCTTTAAGGCACGGCTATAAGTTCTAAAAAAGACTGGATTAGCAGCAGGGGCAGTTTCTGGAAACTTTGCCAGAATGCGTTTTAGTTCAAGTTCTCGAACCATGAGTCAAATATTGTTGGTTATTTTTCGACAGAATATGACTATACGCCAAGTAGATGTAACGTGAAAGATTGTAATTTTTTTCGATTTGCGCTAGCTCTAGTAGCCACCACACTAAAGAATGCCTAGTTGGTAGTAAGGACTTTAGTCCTTAAAAAGCGATCTTCTCGCTTACTACGAAAGAAAGCTAAGTTCCCTTGGTAGACTACTAGTTCCGGACTGACTTGCAGTAAAGTTTTAATTTTATTATGTCTGTAGCTCCTTGGCGATCGCTAGTAGCTCGTGCGCTTCATCGCAACCGCAGCCTTGTTTATGCTCGTTACCTCCAACTGGCAACAGTTCGGGCAAATAATCGTCCCGCTAATCGTACCCTCGTCTTTCGCGGCTTTCTCGAAGACACTAACCAGTTAAAATTTATCACCGATGCTCGCAGCGAAAAAGCCGACCAGATACAGCAGCAACCTTGGGCAGAAGCTTGCTGGTACTTCCCCAACACACGAGAACAATTCCGCATCACTGGCTGCCTAACCTTGGTAGGGTGTGAGAATTCTGACCCCGTTTTACATAAAGCACGCATCACCACTTGGCAAGAACTAAGTGATAATGCCCGGTTACAATTTGCTTGGGCTGATCCTGGTAAACCTAGAGTTCAAGATCCAGCAGCTTTTAATCCACCACCACCTGATCCGACTCAACCTTTAGCAAACTTTTGCCTATTGCTACTTGACCCGGTACAGGTAGATCACCTGGAATTAAAGGGTGAGCCACAAAACCGATATTTATACTGCTTAGACGAGCAGCAACAGTGGTCTAGCCAAGAAATTAATCCTTGATGGGAATAGGGAAAGGGAGGAATGGAGTGAGGAGGAACGGAGGAGCGGAGGAACGGAGTGAGGAGGAACGGAGTGAGGAGGAACGGAGGAGCGGAGGAACGGAGTGAGGAGTTAGGAGGAGCGGAGTGAGGAGGAACGGAGGAGCGGAGGAGCGGAGTGAGGAGGAACGGAGTGAGGAGGAACGGAGTGAGGAGTGAGGAGTTAGGAGGAGCGGAGTGAGGAGGAACGGAGTGAGGAGTTAGGAGGAGCGGAGTGAGGAGGAACGGAGTGAGGAGTTAGGAGGAGCGGAGTTATGCCGCTGCGATAAGATTGCTCAAGAACAGATCCCCTTTGTCCCCTTTGTCCCCCTTGTCCCCCTTGTCCCCCTTGTCCCCCTTGTCTTTCTAAATCCCCGCACCATCGAGAAACTGCTGAATAGCTTTATCTCTCAGGTTGCAGCGTAATTTATTTTCTGTTTCTTCACCTTCGTTGACGACGAATTTACCTGCCATTACAAGAGTTTTTGGAGAAGATGGGAGTTGCTGAAGCTGTTGTATTTGTTGTTCTAACAACTCTATGCGGTCAACTAAAGCACGAATTACTTGTGCTTCAGAATCAGGTAAGTTGTTATGTTCTAAAGGAGAAACTTTGACTCCAGAACGATAAACAATGCGACCGGGTACCCCCACCACAGTACAATCAGAAGGGACATCTCGTAGAACAACTGAGCCTGCGCCGATGCGGACGTTGTTACCAATTTGAATATTACCCAGTACCTTCGATCCGGCGCCAACTACGACATTTTCCCCTAAAGTTGGATGGCGCTTGCCACTTTCTTTACCAGTACCACCAAGGGTGACACCTTGATAAATGAGCGCATAATCGCCAATAATCGCTGTTTCACCAATTACCACACCCATACCGTGGTCAATAAATACACCTTTGCCAATAGTTGCACCTGGATGGATTTCGATTCCAGTCAAAAACCTAGCAATGTGGGAAATCAGCCGGGGAAAAAAGGGAATAGCAATTATATGCAGTCGGTGAGCCAGCCGATGGAATAGCAAAGCTTGCAAACCAGGGTAGCAAAATAATACTTCCAACCAGTTACGAGCGGCTGGATCACGTTCAAAAATGATGCGAAAGTCTGTACGTAGTGTAGATAGCACTTTTATGGTACCCTCGGAAAGCAAAACGAGCTACTTATCTATTTTATCCTTCCAAGTGCGATCGCTCTTATTTAGGGCATTGGTAATTAGTAATTACTCATTACACACAAGAAGTAGAAATTAATTATGCGTTGCCCCAAACCCTTGATTAGACGTAAAGAGTGGAACTAGACGTAAAGCGTGGAACGTCTCTACGTATGACTCTGGAGATGTCTATTCCCCATTCCCGAATTTATGGTTGCTGCACTGTCAGGGTGTAGTTGCCCTTGTCTCCTGAATTAAATGTACCTACCCAAATCTTATAAGTTCCAGCTTTCCAGTCACTACTTTGAATGCTGGCATCTTTTCTTTTACCAGTGTCATCTCCGCAACGAATACTTCCGTCGTCTGGTCCTTGGATGAGTAAAGTAGTATCTTTCCCACCACTATTTACTCGTATATTTAACTGGGAAAAGTCTTTTTCCAAAACCATCACATGATCTGGTTTGGGATCGGCAAAACCAATACAAGCATTTCTGTCGCGATCGCGGTTACTAATCGCAGATAATGAATAAGAACCGCCAGTATACCCTTCTACGGTTCCTTGGGCTGGTGGAAATCCTGGTGCCAAACTTAACTTGCCAAAATTTGAGGTGTCTGCCATTACAGGACTAGCAGTAATAGCACTTAACATAGCTAAAATCAAGCCGCTTCGCAACTGAAGTCGGGGGCGAAAATATTTCATATTAGCCCTCCAACAGGGTCTTTATAGTTTTTTTATATACATATATTAATAAATATAATCAAGTATATTTATCCATGTGTGC
>NZ_JAOWRF010000372.1 GCF_025753815.1 Plectonema radiosum NIES-515
GGGACAAGGGGGACAAGGGGGACAAGGGGGACAAGGGAATTACCAATGCCCTATGCCCAATTTCCATAGTTTTTAATTGAAGTTATGCTTGCGGTAGATGAAAATTTGAGGTTTAATGAAATATTCTTAACTGTAATTGTATTTATAACTAATAAAATTGTTTTAGTTAAATTAAAGCAGGGTATTGTGGCAATTCACATCAAATCAAGCCAAATACATTTGAGGTTTTCTCAAGATATTAAGTTACTTTTGCAACGGTTAGCGCAACAGCCGCTGACTTTAGGGGATATTTTAGCGGAAACCTCGGAACGGGGTTTTAGTTTGACGATCGCATTACTAGTTTTACCCTTTTTGTTTCCCATGCCACCTGGATTCACGGGTCCTTTTGGTGGCGCTTGTTTGCTATTGTCAGTACAGATGGTTTTAGGTAGGCGTGAGCCTTGGCTACCAAAAAAAATCGCCAATTACAAATTTCCTCGCCTTTTTGCTCAGACACTTTTACAAAATCTGCGGCGAGTCACTAAAATATTAGAGAAAATCACCCGCCCCAGGTTGGTGAAAATAGCCGAAAATCCTTTAACTTGGCGATTAAATGGGCTTTGTATCTCTTGGTTAGCAATATTGTTAATTTCACCTGTTCCCCTTACCAATCCCATCCCCACCGTCGGAATTTTGCTATTAGCAGTCGCTAGTATAGAAGCTGATGGTTTGTTGATGTGTATCAGCTATATTTTTACTGCTTTGACTACCTTACTATTTGCATTCATTGCTTATGCAATGTGGATGGCTCCCAGTTTACTACCAGCCATATTTAAATAATAAAAAAGCCCTCAGCCAGAAACCGAGGGCAGTAATTTAATTAGGGTGCATCTACCATTTCTTTATCCGTCACAGCGATGGCTAAATCAGGATAAATCTGAAAAAAGTCTTTTCAATCTGTTAGAACTGACGCAGCAGTCACAGAAGAACGAACCACAGAAGCACAGAGAACACAGAGAAATGAGGATTTGAGAGGTTTTTTGCGCTCATTCCTGTCATAGTCACCTTCTAAAGGTCATATCATGTCCGGCAATCACCCATAAAAGGAGCAACCTTAGGACAAGCTCCTTGTCTCCAAGGAAAAATGTGCTTTTCCCATCTCAAGAACTCCCCCCCTCCTCCACTCTCCCTATTCCCCAACAATGACTAGAATGAGAATTAACGTAACGTTTTCTATTAGCTAAAGTGTCAGATTCTGTGTCATTACGCGATCGCTATCTAGCCTTCATCGATGAAATTGTGGAAACTACCCTCAAGGGTAAGATTAGCTCTGTTGAGCAAGTTTATCAAATGTTGCTCAAGGGGGTGAGTTCGGGGACGGGGGAAGTTTTTGAGTTAGCTTTGAGCGATCGCCTCAATACCGCCCAAAGCTTGGTAGACTCAGAAAAAGATGAACTCAAAAAAGCGAAAGCTACCCGCAGCCTAAGAGCAATCAAGACTATAGAAAATCAATGGCAACGCACGCAAGAGCAAAATAAAGCTAACAATGCGATCGCTTCTGGGGTTCAAGAAATTACCTCAAATTCAAGCGATCGGCTTGCGGCATTATTGCGTGTCATTGACCCCAACCGAAAGTATCCCCTAAATTTACAACAACTGGGACAATTAGCAAAATCCCTACAGCAGGCATCTGAGAATCAAGAAATTCTCCAACTTTCTGAAGGTATCACCCGTGGTTTAGCATCTTGGCAACGACTTTCTGATAATTTGCTCGGCTGGATGTACGAGCAAAACCGCTCATCAATCGGATTTGGTGGTGTAAGTAGTGAAAATGGTCCTTGGGCAAGTTGGGAAAAGATAGTTAATAGCCCTTTAATTCAAGCACTGTTTCACACCCTGGCAATGGAGCAGTCTCTAAACGCATTTGCTCAACAGCAACGTTTTATTACAGATAGCGATTGGGTAGAATTAACGGTAGTTTTGCAGTATTTGCAACGCGGGTTAGTTAACTGGTTTGACCAACAAGCTTACAACATCAAAGCCGGTTCCAAGTTATCTATTTCAACTTTCTTGACATTTGCCGCGATTTGGAATCAGTTAGCAAATGGGTTTGAGGGTATAAGCCGTTACAACAATGCTTCTTCGCAAGTTTTGTTACAAATTTTGCGAAATTTTGCCCAGCGTGCGTACTTTCCTCTATACGGCGGAATTTTCGCTTCATTTTCTGGGAGCTATTTACGAGATGCTCTAGATTATTTAGATGAACCGCTGCGGCAAGCCGAGGGAACCCAAGAAAAAGCGCGAATTTTGACACTTTTAGGTTATTCACAGCGAGCAATGGGGCAATACGATCGCTCAATTGGGTTTCATCAGCAAGCTTTGGAAATAGCCAGGAATGCAGGCGATCGCCCTTGTGAAATAGCCAATCTCAACCATCTCAGCCGTACTTTTGTTGCCACGGAGAATTATACCGAGGCGATTAACAACAGTCAACGGGCATTAATACTCAGTAGACAAGCAGGCGATCGCACAGGAGAAGCAAACGCACTGGTAAATTTAGGCTACAGCGAAGTCATGCAAGCGCAGCAGATGAAACAAATTGAACCAGAAACTTATGAAATGGCAATTAACTATTTGCAACAAGGCTTAAAGTTATCAGAACAATTAGGCGATATTCAAAGTAAAGCATTGTGTGTTAGCAGCTTAGGAATTGCTTATTTAGTAACTGAACAACCGCAACTTGCTATAAAACATTTAGAAGACGGATTTAACACAGCGCAAACATCCGGTGATTTGTATTTGCAAGGTTTAAATTTAGCGAGTTTAGCCGAAGCCAATTATAGTATGGCAAGTTTTACTAGAGCAATTTACACAGGTTGCTTGGGAATGTATTTGCTCAATCAAATTACTTCCCAAGAGTGGCGTAAACCAGCCGCGTTACTGACAATATTGCAAGGACAAATGGGTGCAGAAGCATTTCAAAATGCATTGCAACAACATCGCCCAAAAATCATCGCTGTAATTGGTGTAGATGGATATGATCACATACCGCAACTGTTAGAAGAATACAAAAAAAGCATGTAGTAAAAAATGCATGTAATGCAAAAGATGTCAATGTCAATAGCTACTTTTTTACTAAATAAAAGGCAGGAATTGTTATGCTCAACCTAAATTTGGATGACGAAGCCGAAAAGTATTTAGTAGAAATTCTCGCTCAAGAAAAAACGACAAGTAGTGAATTGATTAAACGCTTGCTACATGAACATTGGCAAAGCTTGCAGCCGCGTAAAACCGTTTTAGAACGGATGGGTGGGTATCCGGAACATTTATTGCAAGGTCCGAGCGATTTATCTGATCGAGATGCACGGTATAAGTATCTTGCTGAGTATTTTCAGAAACGGTATGAACAAAGCCAGCAGAAGCAAGAAGCATGACTTATTACCCTGTTATTCTTGTCGATAGCTCTGTGATGATAGCTTTTTACAATTCAGCAGATAGATATCATACTCAAGTAGTTGATTTTTTCACAAATTGTACCAGTGAGCTAGTAACTACAGTAGGATGCGTTACTGAGGTAATGTATTTTCTTGCACCTAATTCGCGGGTACAAAATGTCTTTTTATCACATCTGGCAACTGAGGTATACAAATGTGAACATTTATCAGTTGAAGATTTTGCACGTATTGCCGAACTTAATGCTCAGTACGCTAGTTTACCAGGAGATTTTGCCGATTTGTCATTGGTGACGATTTCAGAGCGTTTGAATATTAGTGCGATCGCTACTCTTGATAAAGATTTTGACATTTATCGTCGCTATCGTCGTCAACCTTTTGAGCGCGTGTTTTTACCGCAATAATACTATTAATTTAGTTAGGACTAACTTAGATACATAGGTATCATGACTATTTCGTTAGAATCTCAAGGAATTACCATTACTCTAAAACGTATTTTAGAACTTTTAGAGGGCGAAGATGAAGATGACTATGGCATTATTAAGCCAACTGACTACGCTTTCAAGACTGTACTGAATTTAGTTTCAGAAGCCTATTATCTCATGGGAAGTAGCTTCCCCAGAGCATCGGCTTCTTGTGATGATGAAGGAGGAATTAGTCTAGATTGGACAAGCATAGAAACAGAGCGTCAAGTCAGCCTATTTTGTCCCTTTAGTGCCGATAAAAGAACTTATATCTATCACGAGACAAGTGAGGAATATGCCGTGGATTATGTCGTTTGTGCCTCAAATTTAGCTGATTGGTTGCAATGGTTTAGCGGTGAATGACAGAACAATCTTCTGGAAATGACATAAGGTTTGAACCGTTGCCTAATAGCGCCATTGTCTACCGGGCATTACTGCGGAATAATTGGATAAATGAGGATACGGTTCGGGTAAAAGCTCAAGCCTATTTTTTGCGAAAAAACAGAAATGAACAGGGTCTTTCTGTTAACATTGCTAACGCCTCCTCTCCTGAACAATGTGCATCCAGATTCACAAACTGTTATGGAGTTGCTAGCCTCGATGTAGGACGTGTTCGTGAATTAGGTTTAGACGTAGTACCTGACTCTCCATCTCATGCGAATATTATAGGTCTACCATATAGAGAAGATGACCCAGCTACAGCTGAACGACTTGCTCGTTTGTTGGCAAAACAATCTCGTATTGTATGGCAACCTTAATTGTTATCTTTTTCCTAATTTTGGAAGTCGCGATTTCAGAGCATTTGAATATTAGTGCGATCGCCACTCTTGACAAAGACTTCGACATTTATCGTCGCTATCGTCGTCAACCATTTGAGCGCGTGTTTTTACCGCAATAATTTTTCAGCAATATATTAAGTTGGGTTATAAAATCAAATCAGCCTCACAAAGAGCCGCGATCGCACCTCATCCCATCTGCCTATTTATGACACCATAGTTAAGTAACAGCCTGTAATTCGTGCCCAAACAGAGGCTTTATGCTCAATCTTAACATCGCCATTCCCCAAGCATTCAAAGTGAGTCACGACCAATTCCAGGAACTCACCACTGTTAACCGTGATTTAAAGCTAGAGAGAACCGCAACTGGAGAATTAATCGTCATGCCTCCTACAGGAAGCGATACTGGCAACCGCAATTTAGATATCGAAGGGCAGCTTTGGTTGTGGAACCGTCAAACTAAACTGGGTAAAGCATTTAATTCTTCTACGGGTTTTCACTTCGCAAATGGAGCCGATCGCTCTCCCGATGCGTCTTGGGTTAAATTAGAACGATGGGAAGCACTTACACCCCAACAACGAGAAGGTTTTGCGCCTATATGTCCAGATTTTGTTGTAGAATTACGTTCTCGTTCTGACAGCATGGACACATTACGAGCAAAGATGGAGGAATACAAACAAAATGGAGCTACTTTAGGGTGGTTAATTGATAGAAAAAACCGCAAGGTCGAGATATACAGACAAAATCAAGATGTGGAAATATTAGATAATCCCGTCAGTTTGTCAGGAGAAAATCTACTACTGGGATTTGTCTTGGACTTAACTGACGTTTGGTAGGCTGACATCGCAAGCGGCAAAATCATCACATAATTATATAAAGCCAGCCTGAACCAATCACCCATGCCACAAAATAACCAAATCGCTGTCGAATTCCGCAATGTCACCTTTAGCCGCAATAATCGTCCATTAGTATCAAATCTCAACTTCACCATCCGTCAAGGAGAAGCACTCGTATTACTTGGACGCAGTGGAAGTGGGAAAACTACGACGATGAAATTAATTAATCACCTGTTTATTCCTACAGAAGGCGAAGTTTTATTTAATGGCATTCCGACAACTCAATGGAATGAAATTAAACTGCGGCGCAAAATAGGTTATGTAATTCAAGAAACTGGTTTATTTCCTCATTTCACTGTTGAACGCAATATCGGTTTAGTTCCTTCTTTGGAAGGTTGGAAACCCAAACAAATTAAAACGCGAGTTGATGAATTGTTGCATTTAGTCGGTTTAAATCCCGGACAATTCGCGCAAAGATATCCTCATGAACTTTCGGGAGGGCAAAGACAAAGGGTGGGTGTGGCGAGGGCGCTAGCAGCCGATCCGCCCGTTTTAATGATGGATGAACCCTTTGGCGCACTCGATCCAATTACACGTTTAGAATTGCAACAAGAATTTAGAAGGTTACAACAAGAATTAGGCAAAACGGTTGTTTTTGTCACACACGATATTCAAGAAGCCTTTGTTTTGGCATCGAGAATTGGTTTAATGTATGGGGGAGAATTGGTAGTATTAGATACCCCAGCAGAATTTAGGCGATCGCCTCATCCAGAAGCCCTTGCCTTTCTTGAATGTCTGCGTACCCTAGAAACTTTTTCAAAAGACAATTTATGAACAATTTCTTCCTCATCAAATACGCCCCAGAAATCCTTCAGCATACGCTAGAACATTTATTTTTGGTAAGCATTGCAATTGTAATTGCCATACTTATAGGCATCCCCTTAGGTATTTTGATTACCCGCATAACAATCCTCCGCCAACCAATTCTCATCATTGCAAATATTATGCAAACAATTCCCAGTTTGGCGCTATTTGGCTTACTTATTCCCGTGCCATTTATTGGCGGAATTGGCGCAACTCCAGCAATTGTTGCACTTACTTTATATTCATTCCTACCAATTATCCGCAACACTTATACTGGTATTATTAATGTCGATCCAGCCATTCGGGAAGCTGGACGGGGTATGGGAATGACAGATAGACAATTGTTGTTGCAAGTTGAGATTCCCTTGGCAATGCCAATAATTCTCGCAGGTGTGCGGGTGGCAACGGTAATTGCGATTGGGATTGCAACTATTGCCGCTGCAATTGGTGCTGGTGGTTTGGGAGAATTAATTTTTCGCGGAATTTCAGTTGTAAATAATGATTTAATTTTAGCTGGTGCAATTCCATCTGCGGTAATTGCTTTAATCGTAGATTTTGCTATTGGTTGGCTGGAAGGTAAATTAAAAGTTAAAAATTAGGCGTTGCTGAATCAAGATTGAATTTGTCTCACGCAAAGCCGCACTCGTAGCAGAGAGTAAGAGTTTAAGAGACCTGATTTTTAAGTTTCATATGGATCTTCACCAACGCCAAAAATTAACATGAATGTTCAAAGATTTTTTGTCTTCTGCTTTTTAACTTTTGTTTTAGTAATTACACTGACAAGTTGTCAGTTTAATTCAAATAATCAAAGCGGCGTTGATATCGTTGTTGCTTCTAAAGGCTTCACCGAACAAGATATTTTAAGCGAACTATTAGCACAGCAAATTGAAACAACTGCTAATTTAAAAGTTCAGCGTCGCCGCTTTACTAGTGCTTTGGTGACACATAATGCTTTGATTGCTGGTAAAATTGATGCGTATATTGAGTATACAGGCGTGGCTTTTACTAGTATATTGAAGCAAAAAGTTATCAACGATCCAAAAGTACTTTACGAAAAGTTGAAACAAGGTTACGCGCAGCAATTCAATTTAGAAGTAATGAAACCTTTGGGTTTTGAAGACACTTTTGCAATGATTATTCGCGGTGAAGATGCAAAGCGTTATAATATTCAAACTCTTTCCCAAGCTGCTAAATATACACCCCAATGGCGTGGTGGTTTTGGCTATGAATTTGTGGAAAGAGAAGATGGTTTTCCCGGTTTAGCGAAAACTTATGATTTCCGCTTTGCTAAACCTCCCCGCTTGATGGAATTGGGATTAATATATCGAGCTTTGCTGCAAAAACAAGTAGACATGATAAATGGTAATTCCACCGATGGACAGATTGCCCGCTTGGGTTTGGTGGTGCTAAAAGATGATAAGCAGTATTTTCCTCCTTATGAAGCAGCACCAATTGTGCGTCAAGCAACTTTGAAAAAATATCCAGAAGTCAAGAAAGCGATCGCTCAACTTTCTGGCAGAATTACTGCTGATGAAATGCGACGATTAAATTATCTGGTTGAGGGTGAATTACAAGATATTAAAGACGTTGTGCGCGAGTTTCGCAAATCTAAGGGTTTAGCTTCACCTAAAGATAATATTAGTAATTCGTAGTGAGCACTGAAGTGCTCAGAAGAAAGCACTTCAGTGCTTACTACAAAATATTTTTTTATTAGGTAATTTATGAATAAAAATTTACGCAAATTTCTTAAAACATCACTTCAAGCTAGTAATGAGCAAACAGATAGATTTTTAATTTTGGATGTTTCGCGTTACAAATATCCACCTGTGTGGGTAAAAGCAGCAGATTTGTGGAAGGCAATGTCAACAACTGATTCTGAATCAGGTAAGACACGAGGATTTGTATTTGTCAGCAAAGGTTCTTAATTAGACATAGAAACAATGTAGAGACGTAGCACAGAATCGTCTCTACAAGATTTTGGATAACGCATATTAAAATTCAGTCGATGTCTAGTAGTAAGCCAAGAGAGCGCTTTCTGCTATTTGAGGTTACAAAACTAATTTACAATTAAACCATCCTGAACTCGGATAATCCTTTTAGTTTGGGCAGCGATATCTGGTTCATGAGTCACAATCACAATTGTGATACCTTGTTCATTAAGTTCTGTTAACAAATTCATCACCTCATAAGAAGTTTCAGTGTCTAAAGCTCCCGTTGGTTCATCTGCTAAAACTAATGCAGGTTTATTAACTAAAGCACGTGCGATCGCTACTCGTTGTTGTTGTCCCCCAGAAAGTTGACTGGGACGGTTGGAAATGCGATCGCCTAATCCCACCCTTCTCAAAGCTTCTAACGCTCTTTTACGGCGTTGTGGCTTTGGTAGGTTCGCATAAACCATTGGTAACATAACATTATCTAAAGCACTTGCACGGGACAGAAGGTTAAATTGTTGGAAAACAAAACCGATTCTTTGGTTGCGAATATACGCTAATTCATCATCATCAAAAGTAGTCAGGTTTCTACCTTCAAAAATATAGTTTCCAGTTGTGGGACGATCTAAACAACCGACAATATTCATCAGCGTAGATTTACCCGAACCTGACGCACCCATAATCGAGACATATTCACCTTCTTCAATAGAGAGTTGAATTCCCTTAAGTATGGGGACACTAACTTCTCCTAAATGGTAAGTTTTCGTAATTGATTCCATCCAAATCATCGTTGTCATATTAGTTTTGGATTGTTAGTTGATAGTTGTTGGTTGATGGTTGATATACCATTTTTAATAAATATGCTTATATCTAGCTCACATTCCGCATTTGAAAATGCAATACATTGATATTTTAATTAAAATTACCAATACTCCGCAATAGAATTAGTATTAATACCGAGAATAATTGGTAGACTTGCGATACCTACAGCGGACTGTGCCAAGGTTACATAACCCAGACTTGGTGTTTGTTTTGTAATAGTAAATGTCAGGAAATCCTGATAGTTATGATAAATCATAAACTGAAAAAATTAGAAAAAATATTTACTAAAAATAAAGAAAGTCGAAAAAAGAATCATCCCAAAGAAAAACCATTCATTAAAAATTTGGCTCCCTTAGGAATAAAAGCTGTAATTGTTGATGAAATAGGAATAGTATAAAAAATCAAAAACCTCCTAAGAACCGATACAGGGAAAGAATTAATGGAGGAGAAGTAGTCAAAGCAATCATTTTGAATGGATTTGCATTTGTTTCTCAGCCGTTATACTTATTTTCACATTTTTTTGAAGATAAAGCCATAGAACATTTATTAGGGGAGAGGATTAAGGGAGAGGTTTTAAATAATGATAAATTGGGAATAGTTATGGATAAACTCTCTAAATATAAATTAACTAGAATATTTATAATCATTGAATTGTCACTCATCAATAAATACGGCATATCCACCAAATATTCTCACTTTTATATTTTTTAATTTTTGAGAAAATAAATATTTGTCGGTATAATTTTTCTCAAATTTTGAGTATAAAACTTCCCTGATTTTCGAGGTCATTTCGGATTGTTATATAATCCCTCTGGGCTATAGAATATGCACGGAAGGCTAAGTATTTTGACAGAATTAATTACCCAAGTTGTTTATCTAGGAAAAAACACTATGACAACGATACTTGGAACAATTCAAGACGATACCCTCTATGGTACCAACCAGTCAGACTACATTTCTGGCTTGGACGGTAATGACTCACTACTTAGCGCAGACGAGAGCGACTCGCTCTCAGGTGGTGACGGTAATGACTCAACGCAAGTTTTTTCTCTAGGAAAAAACACTATAGTTGGAACAAATCAAGACGATACCCTCTATGGGACCGAGCAGTTAGACTACATTTCTGGCTTGGGTGGTAATGACACACTATTTGGCAAAGACGGGGACGATCGCCTGTTTGGTGGTGACGGTAATGACTCACTATTTGGTGAGAACGGGAACGATCGCCTGTTTGGTGATAATGGGAACGACTCGCTCTCTGGAGGTGAAGGGAGGGATCGCCTGTTGGGTGGCGACGGTGATGATACCTTGCTGGGTAATAATGGTAATGATTTCCTCAACGGTGGCAATGGTAATGACACCATCAACGGCGGAGATGGTAACGATCGCCTGTTGGGTAGTCCTGGATCTGACAGCTTTATCGGAGGCAATGGCAAGGATGTTGTTGACTATAGGGCTTTTGGTCAAGGTGTTACCCTCCGCTTTGAATACGATATTAGTCCAACCAATTCACCCTCTGTCTTTCAGGCAACCCCGGCTTTGCGGGTAGCTAAAGATGGTGGTAGTAGTGTCCCAATCCGCTACACCGACACCTCCACAGTCCCAGCTTCTAAAGATACTTTAGAATCGGTGGAAACCATCATCGGGGCTGTGGGTCAGAACAACACCATTAACTTTACCTATATAAATCCTGGGCTTACTCGTAGTGGCTTTGTCCCAAGGGTCTCAGCCCCTGCTATCACGGTGGATCTGGCTGCACATACACTCACCTACGATACAACCACCCTGACGATTGAAAACTTTAACAACGTCATTGGATCCACAGGCAACGATACCCTGCTGGGTGATGACAACGCCAATGTGTTAGACAGCTTCATCGGCGGTAGTGTGAATGGTCGAGGAGGTAACGATATTCTTAATACTTTTGAGAATGATCTCCTCACAGGGGGTGACGGTGCTGATCAATTTACTTTGAACGCCAGTCAGAAGTTTCTAGGTGGTCGTTCTGGGGTGAATTTCCAAAGAATTAATGCCAGTACTATTACTGATTTCACATCAGGGGTAGACACCCTGGCGGTCTCTAATAGTTCCTTCAACGGTCCAGGCATTCCAATCGGAGAGGACTCATCTGTTCAATACATTGGATTTGATGTACTGAGTGAGGGTCGTTTAGCTGCGGATAGTTTTTTGGTGTTGGGTAGTGGCAGTGCTACAGATCAAACGCTGTTTACCTACGATGGTACAACAGGCGATTTGTTCTATAAAGGAGGGGGTATTTCTCCTGCGGTTGGTCCTTTTAAAGTAGCGACTCTACAAGGGGCACCGACCTTGACCGCTAATGACATTTTGGTGATTTAAACCCATTTTCCCCACCCCCTAGAGACGTGAAAAAGATGTAGAGACGCAAGGGAATCGCCATCTCTACATCTTTTTCACGCTTATGTCTAATATTAATCACTTCTTAAAGCCGTAATCGGATCTAATTTAGAAGCGTTTCGTGCGGGAATTACCCCCGCAAGTAAACCAACAGTTAACGAAAGTCCAAACCCGACAATTACTGACCAGAAAGAAACCACAAATGGAAATTTGAAAATAGTTGCTGCTACCAAAGCAATCAAAATTCCACTTCCGATACCAATACCTCCACCAACAGTAGAAATTACAATCGCTTCCGCTAAAAATTGATTGAGAATAGCTGAATTTGTCGCTCCTACAGCTTTGCGAATTCCGATTTCCCGCGTTCGTTCCACAACAGAAACCAGCATAATATTGGCAATTCCAATTCCACCAACCACTAAAGAAATTCCGGCGATCGCTACCACCATCACTGTAAATAAACCGACAATATTTGTAAAAGTGCTAATAATATCAGCTTGGTTAGTAATCCGAAAATCATCAGCTTGCGGTGGATAGATATTGTGACGCAAACGTAATAGATTGGTAACTTGAAACTGAACAGCGTCTAACTGTTCCTGATTTCCAGCTTTAATCAAAATTCCATTCACAGAAACCCCAGATAAAGCATTGTTACCAACTAGCCTTGCCGACATACTAGTAAGAGGTAGAAAAACTAAGTCATCTCGATCCATCCCTCCTTGGGAACCCTTAGATTGGGTGACACCAATCACTTCATAAGCTTCTCCTTGAATGCGGATTCTCTTACCTATGGGACTACCAGCATCGGTAAATAAAGTACTCTCAACAGTCGGTCCAATAACAGCAACTTCTCTGGCAGTATCTAATTCTTCTTGGTTAAAAAATCTCCCATTTTCGATTTGGATATCTCTGACTTCTGGGTAGTTTAAATCTGTACCATAAATTGGTGTTGAGCTGTTCTGACCTGCATAAACGATTTGTGCATTTCTTACAAGGTAGGCAGAGACAATTTGGGCAGATGGTGCTTGTTGAGCGATCGCTTTCGCATCATCCCAAGTTAATGTACTGCTAGAACCAAGTCCTTGACGGATATTTCCGCTTCTAGCAGCACCAGAAAAAACCGAAAGCACATCCGGACCCAAAGCTTGTATCTGTTGCTCGGTTCCTTTTTGCACACCCTGCCCAACAGATGTAATGGCAATTACTGAGGAAATCCCAATAATCACCCCCAGCATCGTTAATCCTGTGCGTAATTTGTTACTCCAAAGTGTCTCCACAGCCATTGACAATATTTCTGGCAGCGAGACAGTACGGGTATTTTTACCTTTAGATAAAACCTTAACCATATTGTGATATTTATAACTAACTTTTTGGCGTTGCACCAATTGAGGTATGAATCCACATGTAGAGACGTAGCACAGAATAGTCTCTTTGGTATTAGATAAAATCATGTTGATACATCAAATCAGCAACGCCAATTTTTTAAGGCAGACCACCACGACCACCGCTGCCACGACCACCTCCTCCACCACCGCTCACACCAGGAAAAACTCCACCTCGTGGTGTTGATTGCGGTCGTGACCCTGGGGGAAAGCTGAGTAATACCCTTTCGTTTCCTTTCAATCCAGATTTAACTTCAGTATATTTATCTACTGTAACCCCAGTCTGAATGCGAGTAAACACAGGTTGATTATCTTCTCCTGCTACAAACACACCTGTAGATTTTTCTCGGCGCACAACCGCTGCTGTTGGCACTACAAGCGCATTTTCCAATTGACCCACTTCAAAATCTGTTGTTACATTCATCCCAGACCGCAACAGCTTTTCGGAATCTGAGACAATTGCTAATTTCACTTGAAAGCTGGTAACATTTTGCTCTACAATTGCTTGAGCCGCAATTTGACTGACTTTACCCTCAAAGGTTTTTCCTGGATAGGCATCTGCCGTAATTGTGACTTTCTGACCAAGGCGGATTTTAGCAATATTTACTTCAGCTATATTTGCTACAACCTGATTTGTAGAAGCCAAGGATACGATTGAAGAAGATGTTGCACTAGATACAGCACTACCGGAAGTGGTTGGCGTGACAAAAGCACCTGGATCGGCATACTTTTGAGTTATAACACCATCAAATGGTGCCCGAAGTACGGTGTCATTGATTTGAGTTTGAATCGTTTGCAGCGAACCGCGAGCAGAAGCCACCTGAGCGCGTGCTTGTTCAATATCTTCTGAGCGCGTTCCCGCTTTCAAAAGTGCTAGAGCCTGCTGTTTCTGTCTGACTACAGCTCGTGCCTGTTCCATGTCTTCTGGACGGGAACCGGCTTTCAAAAGTGCTAGAGCCTGCTGTTTCTGTCTGACTACAGCTCGTGCTTGTTCCATATCTTCTGGACGCGAACCGGCTTTTTGCAACCCTAATGCTTGAGTAGCTTCATTGACTTGACCTTGGGCGCTATCACGATCTGCACGGCTTTGGTTTACAATTTGAAGAGAAATGGCTCCAGAAGTGTAAAGTTGCTGATTGCGGCGTAAATTATCTTCGGCTT
The DNA here is from genome assembly GCF_025753815.1 of Plectonema radiosum NIES-515. Classification (GTDB taxonomy): domain Bacteria; phylum Cyanobacteriota; class Cyanobacteriia; order Cyanobacteriales; family Nostocaceae; genus Hassallia; species Hassallia radiosum_A. The sequence continues at coordinate 14,044 of NZ_JAOWRF010000372.1, forward strand.
TACTTAAGCTGGCTTGAGCGCTTTGTAAACGTGCCTGTGCTTGACCAATATCTTGAGGACGATTACCAGCTTGTGCTTTTTGTAGATTTGCCTGAGCCTCATCCAATGCTGCTTGTGCTGAAGCAATATCTTGAGGACGATTACCTGCTTGTGCCTTTTGCAAAGTTGCTTGAGCCTCATCCAATGCTGCTTGCGCTGAAGCAATATCTTGAGGTCGATTACCAGCTTGTGCTTTTTGTAGATTAGCCTCTTGTTGTGCTATTTGCGCTCTGGCTTGGGTGAGTTGTCCTTGCAAATTTGAATCATCCATATTCGCAAGTATCTGACCCTCTTTGACTGTATCGCCTTCCTTCACCAACAGTCTTTTTAGTATACCTGATTGTTTAGGGCTGACGTTAATCGACTTTTCGGGCTTAACAGTTCCGTTCGCTGAAATCTTAATAGTTAAATTTTGACGAGATACAGGTTGTGTCAAAACTTTTCGTTTTGCTTCTTGTTTGGGAACAACGACCACCTGGTGATAAACTACGTAGCCGACTCCACCCAAAAGAGAAAGGACGAGTAGCCAAGGTAGCCAGCTAATTTTTACCTTTTTCTTTTTCTTTTCTTCTGGCAAAAAATGCGTGGAATCTACAGGCTTGGATGTGTCTAATTTCATTTTGAATTTTCTATGTAGAAATAACGGCTACCGAGAGGCATTGCTGTAAAAACTTAAGTTAACTATAGTATGATAATTTTGGATTAAGGATTTATTTAATCAGTAGTGTTTTCATTGAGACTGCATACACTCACAGATTTTTTGTAGTTGTTGCTTTTGCTTTTGCATGAATACTTTTGATATTCATCATATAAAATTAACTTAAACAATCATATGTATCGAAAGTTCTAAACTCATCCATGACAAAAGTCACGAATTTTGCTCTCTACATTTTCAGATCGACTTTATGTAAATATTTTGGTGAGTATTTCCATCAACAGAAACAGTCGATGAGAAATATCATATCCGGCAAATTACACATATTATTGTAGAGACGCTCCACCGGAACGTCTCTATGACGGTTGCGATATTTTTATTAGTGCTCAAGCTGTCTGAAGCCCAATATCGAACGTTGCTGCGTAACGTTGGCTTGTTTTGGTGGGTGTGAGCAACAATTGGTTTCCACCGTCTTGGAAGATTCCGTCTTGTGCATTCTTCAACGTGCGCTGTCCCTTACTTGCGTATGGTGATTGTGCGTGTACGCGATCGCTAATCGAGTCATCAAAGTACAACTGTGACGTAAACTCATAACTCTTCTGTGATGTCGCATCCGTGCGAACCTTAAAGTGGATATGGACTGTTCTGCCTTGATACCAACCAGGATAAATGGTTGTAAACTCAACAGTTCCATTCGCGTCCGTCACTTGATACCCGCGCAAAAACTTTTTCCCGACGGTACTGAAACTGCGAATTTTCACGTCCGAATAGACTCCCAGCGCGTCACAATGCCAAATATCGACGATCGCACCTTTAAGTGGTGTGCAGCCAGTACTGCTAACCTGAGACACGCGCAACGTCAGTTGCAGTGGCACCCCGTCTTTGACTGAACCATCCGAGGGATCGGATCGGATATCCGAGCGGTTGAGCTTCTCGTCTACAAAATAGGGTCCTTCGGTCTGCTTTGGACTCACGACACACGCGGGCAACGTTGTACCATTTGCTGTAGATGATGCCTGTGCGGATCTGGACTTTCTAGGTATGCATCCAACCACAAGCATTGCTGTTACCCCTGCCCTAAATAGAGCAAGTGCCTCTCTGCGACTGAGAATTTGACTTAGTTGGCGATACTCCTGATGAGTCGCTCCGCGATCGCTTTTTTTCATAATATCTCTACGATGTTTTTCTCAGAGGGCTTTGTTAACGGCTCGGAATGAACTAGACGATCGCCTGCAAGGATTGAATTTGGGGGCTGATGATTATATCGCTAAACCGTTTTTTGTGGAAGAACTAGCGGCACGAATTCATGCTGTTGTGCGTCGCAGTGTGGGGGTTCGCCAAAATTTCCTTTCGGTAGGTTCGCTCAAACTCCATCGCATTACGCGAGAAGTCACCTGCGATCAACAGGCAATAGAACTCACCAGCTGCGAGTTTAATCTTCTAGAGTATCTCATGCGCTCTCCCGGACGAGTATTTACCCGTACCCAAATTTTAGAACACGTTTGGGGTTACGACTTTAACCCCAACACCAATGTTGTAGATGTTTGTATCCAGCGAATTCGGAGAAAAATTGATCCCATTGATGAAACAAACTGGATTGAAAGCATTCGCGGGGTTGGATACCGATTTCGCAACCCAGATCACGATCGGTAAAGACGTTCCGACGGAACGTCTCTACGAATATAAAGACGTTCTGCTGGAACGTCTCTACGAAGGTAGGGTTGATCCGGGGAATAGGTTTACCGGGTCGAGAGCGTAAGCAGCGCTACGCAGACTCATTATCCTATGCCTTCGGAACAAATACAAAAATCTTGATCGCACTGCTGATGTTAGACGCAAACGGCAACACACTCGATCAATTTAACTCTTTACCTACCGACCTCGAAATCAATCGTCTACTGATTGAGCGTCTTAGGTTGACACCTCTGCCACCGTTCACTAAGGGTGAACCACCGCCAAAACCCCCCAGTATAAATCCAGACGAAGAGCGCTTTATTCCCTCACCCCCACCTCCACCCCTTCCCCCACCTCAATTCGTCACCCTGGCAACGGCAAGAGAAACTTGGCGAATTGGGGCAGCTAAATTTCCTAATGTTCAGGTTGCGATCGCCGTTAGTCTGCAAGCCGTCAATCAAGAGATGGCTATTATTCGCAATATCTTTCTTGTTTCAATTCCAGGAACACTCCTGCTGGTTGCGATCGGTGCATGGATGATTTCTGGTGGTGCTTTGCGTCCCATTCGCCAATTAACAGACGCCATTCAACAGGTGACTGTTAAAGGATTAGATCAACGGATTCCCATTGGGACAACGGATGTTGAATTTGTCGAACTAATTGAAGTGTTTAACCAAATGCTGGAGCGCCTAGAACGTAGTTTTACACAAGCTTCTCGCTTTAGTGGTGACGCCGCTCACGAACTGAAAACCCCACTAACCATTCTACAAGGCGAACTGGAACGAACGCTACAACAGGTTGATCCAGGTTCCCTAGTCCAACAGCGCTTAAGCAATTTGTTAGATGAAGTGCGCCGCCTGAGTGGTATTATGCGGAAACTCTTGCTGCTGTCTTTGGCAGATGCGGGACAAATGAGCCTGTATTTAATTGAAGTGGATATGTCTGAGTTGCTAATGGAGATGTTAGAAGATGTGGAACTGCTGGCTCCCCACTTAGCTGTGCAAATCGACATAACTGATAAACTCAGAGTAAAGGGCGATCGCGATCTTCTGATTCAAGTTATGCAAAACCTCTTCAGTAATGCCATTAAATACAATCTCGCCAACGGCTGGATACAGATTGACGCTCGAAAAGCTGAAACCTTTGTCCACGTCACCATTACCAATGCTTCAATTGATATTTCGGTGAGCGACCAAGAGCGCATTTTTGACCGCTTCCATCGCGGCGATCCTGCGCGATCCCGTAAGATAGAAGGAATCGGACTGGGACTCAGCCTAGCTCGTGAAATTGCCCGCGCACATCATGGCAACCTCACCCTTGACTCAACATCAAACGGTCAAACAGCGTTTACCCTCACCTTGCCGATTATGTCATGGAGTTGAGTGCATTTTAAACCAATTTAGGCGTTGCTGATTTGAAAGTAGAGACGTTCGGTCCGGAACGTCTCTACTACCAATTTCATATTAATATTCAGCAACGCCCCAATTTAAGTTATAAAATTCATTTTTAAGAAATATCAAAAAAATTACATCCAAATGCGTATCAGCAAATATAAACAAGTTGCATCTGCAATCTTTTATCTAAGTATTCTATTTAACAGCCAAATAGCATCAGCCACCGTAACATTACCTCTACGCACCAAAAAGGCAATGGTGGTTTCGGCTAATCCCTTAGGAAGTGAAGCTGGGTTAGAAATGTTACGCAAAAAAGGTAATGCAGTTGATGCCGCAGTTGCCACAACTTTTGCTATTTCTGTAGTCGAACCTTTTTCGGCAGGAATTGGTGGTGGTGGATTTTTGCTAATGCATTCAGCACAAACTGGGGAGATGAAAGCCCTCGATTTTCGCGAACGCGCACCACTAAAAGCTACCAAAAATATGTACCTCGATGCTCAAGGCAAGGTGCGTCCAAATGTCAGTATTAACGGTTATTTGGCAGTAGCAACACCAGGAACAGTAGCGGGATTGTATGAATTACATCGTCGTTATGGTAAACTACCTTGGCAAGAAGTTGTTAAACCTGCGATCGCTCTAGCAAATAACGGCTTCATCCTCAGTCAACAACCTACTTGGCGTTCTCTACCAGTTTACGAACAACGCAAACAAGCAATTCTCGCTAACCCAGCAGCACGAGCAATTTTCACTCGCAACGGCGAATTTTATCAACCAGGGGAAAGGTTAATACAGCGCGACTTAGGAAAAACTTTAACAGCAATTGCCAAGAATCCCCAAGATTTTTATACCGGAAATATTGCGCGGGCGATCGCCTCCGATATGGCAAAAAACAACGGTTTAATTACTCTTGAAGATTTAAAATCTTATAAACCAATTTGGCGCACACCAGTTTGTGGCAATTTCCGCTCTTCTAAAATCTGCTCAATGCCACCACCTTCATCAGGAGGTGTTCACCTATTACAGATTTTAAACATTATTGGTGACACAGATTTAAAATCTTTGGGATGGCATCACCCAGATGCTTTACATTTAATGACAGAAGCAATGAAAATTGCCTACGCTGATCGCTCTGTATATTTAGGCGATCCAGATTTTGTCAAAGTGCCTGTACAACAACTCATCAGCCCAGCATACGCCAAAATTCGACGAGGGCAAATCACGATGGATCGCGCTAAACCCTCAATTGAAGTTAAGCCAGGGGAGATAGGGAGAGGGGGAGAG
>NZ_JAOWRF010000041.1 GCF_025753815.1 Plectonema radiosum NIES-515
CCTAAATAAATACCCCCAATTTTCAATTTTTAGCCAATCCGGATAAACAAATAAAGTCAAAATTAATACTGCAAAATAATAAAGCGGAAAAATTCTCAAAGCGCGATTACGCCAAAATTTGATAACTCCTGGGATATCACTTGTATATCTTTGAGTATAAAAGGCTTTTCCCATCAGGTAGCCAGATAGGACAAAAAAAATCCAAACTGCTAACCCTCCAGGACTAAATATTATCCAACTCCAGTCATAATTTTTATAAACAATTGAGTTTCTCTGAGGGTTACAGTGAGCAATTAGAACTATTAAACAAGCGAATCCCCGCAGAGCAAGCAGTGCATCTAAACGGTTATTATCTTTAATAAATATTTGCTGTGATGTGGATATTTGATTGTTCATTGATAATTTATAACTTCAGGTGAAATAAAGATTGGTTACAATAACTTAAATCAGCAACTAGTAGTTGATAGTTGCAAAAGTGTAATATATCACAATAATTTGAGTTATCAAGTAACCATGCAAGCAGAATATCGGCAGCGTCGCGAACAGTTGATGGCAAAAATTGGCAATGGCACTGGGATATTTCGCAGTGCGCCTGCTTCAGTCATGCATAATGACGTAGAATATGCTTATCGCCAAGATAGCAATTTTTTCTACCTGACTGGTTTTAACGAAGCGGAAGCTGTAGCAGTTTTAGCACCTCATCACCCAGAACACCGCTTTATATTGTTTGTGCAACCCAAGGATAGAGAAAAGGAAGTTTGGAGTGGTTATCGCTGTGGGGTGGATGCAGCTAAAGAAATTTACGGTGCAGATGAAGCTTACCCCATCGCTGAATTGGATGAAAAATTGCCGCAGTATTTAGAAAAAGCCGATCGCCTTTATTATCATTTAGGACGCGATCGCTCTTTCAACGACACCATTCTCAAACATTACCAAAGCTTACTACGCACTTATCCCAGACGCGGTACAGGACCAATTGCCATTGAAGATACTTGCACAATCTTACACAGCATGAGATTGGTAAAAAGTCAATCGGAGTTGGAATTAATGCGGAAAGCTGCCGATATTGCCGTTGACGCACACAATTACGCAATGGCATTTAGCCAACCTGGTCGTTACGAGTATGAAATTCAAGCCGAAATCGAACACATTTTCCGAAAACAGGGTGCTATGGGACCTGCCTATCCTTCAATTGTCGCTTCTGGTGTGAATGCTTGCGTGCTGCATTATATCGAAAATCATCGGCAGATGCAAGATAACGAATTGCTGCTGATTGATGCTGGTTGTACCTATGGTTATTACAATTCAGATATTACCCGGACATTTCCCGTCGGTGGTAAATTTACGGCTGAACAAAAGACACTGTATGAACTTGTATTAGAAGCGCAGAAACAAGCGATCGCGCAAGTGCAACCGGGCAACCCCTACAAATTAATTCATGATACAGCAGTGCGCGTCCTCACCGAAGGCTTAGTTGAACTTGGTATTCTCAAAGGTGAAATTGACAAGTTAATCGAAGAAGAAAAATACAAACCTTATTATATGCACCGCACGGGTCATTGGTTAGGTTTAGATGTCCATGATGTCGGTGTTTACCAACATGGTGACGATAAACCGCAGATATTACAACCAGGTCAAGTCTTGACAGTAGAACCAGGACTTTATATTGTCCCAGATACCAAACTGGCAGAAGACCAACCAGAGACAAATCCTCGTTGGATTGGTATTGGTATCCGCATTGAGGATGATGTCTTAGTTACACCCACAGGACATGAAGTGTTGACAGCGGGAGTTCCCAAAGCAGTAGACGAAATAGAAAGATAAAAAATAGGGATGGTACACACCATCCCCAACATATGATTAAGTAATAGACATCTCCAGAAATGAACTATGCGTTGCCCAAACCCCTTGTAGAGACGCGAAATACGAAGTCTCTACATTGTTTTCTGGAGATGTTGAATAGACATCTCCAGAAATGAACTATGCGTTGCCCAAACCCCTTGTAGAGACGCGAAATACGAAGTCTCTACATTCTTTTTCAAATAGGTTGTCTAATAGAATTAGAAATTAACTGTTCACTTTGTAAACATTTTTACTATACTCTCGCTGACATAACACTTTTTCAGAAGCATTAAGATGTCATTTATTTCTTGAAAAAGGGAAATAATACTTAGACATATGCCCAGATGAGTTTGAAACAGGCACTTGAACTGGAGGAGCTTTCTCAGTAGGGGTTGAATCCCCTCCTGATTTGAAGCCACTCAACTCTCGTTCAGTGTTATTGTCTTAAACCCTTGCTCCAAGAGCGATCGCTTGACTGAGGGAGAGGGCAGTTTTCCTCCTGCCTGCTGCCTTCCTCAATAAAAACCTTTTTAGAAAACAAAATACTAAACTTAATTTCCGGATAAGCCTGTCATCTTTATTAAAACTTAACATATAATCCATGAAATTTATATAATTTGGTGATTAAATCATGTAACATACTTAAGTGAACATGAGTGTTTCTACCGAATCGATGCGGTTTTTCAAGAATCAAATAGCATCTTATGACAGAATTGGGAAGTAAATTATTTCGTGGGATAAGAGTTACTCCTTACCCAAAGCCAGGTAATTTTCACAATGTCAAACTTCAATCTGCAATCAGGCAGAACAAAGCAATAAATACTACTAATGTAAATAAAAGACCAGTTTTGACAGTGTATTTATTGGAACGACGAATAAATTGTATGACTATCCCTTCAATTGTGGAGGCAGTTCAGAGGGCATGTATCGAAGGCAACAAAATAATTGTCGCGAATTACAATATCCACAGCTTTAACTTATCGATGCAATTGCCGTGGTATTACGACTTTTTGCAAAGTGTAGAAATTGCCAACTGTGACAGCGTGGGAATATTAAAAGCGATCGCTTATATGGGGTTGGATTTACCCTTAGATTACCGAGCTTCATACACATTGTTAATGCCGAAAATCTTGGAAAGTTGCAACCAACATAGGTTTTCAGTATTTTTTCTCGGAGCAAAACCCGAATATTTGCAAATTGCCCTTGAGCGCTTGAAATTAAAGTATCCGAATGCTTGTTTTGCTGGACATCACGGATATTTTGACAAAGAAGACCCAAAGGCAAATCAAGCTGTAATTGAGCAAATCAATCAGGTCAAGCCAAATATTTTGGTTGTAGGTATGGGAATGCCAATTCAAGAATCTTGGGTACAAAAGCATCGCAGTAGCTTGGAGGTTAATGCCATCATGCTTGGTGGAGCCATTATCGATCGCATGGCTGGAATAGTCTCTGATTGTCCCGATTTGATATCTAATATGGGTCTGGAATGGCTCTATCGTCTCACTCGCGAACCAAAACGCCTAGCAGCTCGCTATTTGCTAGGAAATCCAGCTTTTGCATTACACATTGCTTTAGCAATGTCTAATGCTGATGCATTACGAGTAGAACTCATGCCTGGTATAGATGGATAATTCGAGCTTTGAAGGTAATATTCATTTCATAAACTCAGCGCTGCACTACATCATCAAATTAGCATGTTAGTTAACTACATGTGTGTATGCCGAGAGAGAAAAAATGATTTACAAGTGAATAATTACCAGAGATAGATTTTGATTTGTAGAGGATTAATTGCAGCTAAAAATCATAAATTTATATCTCAAAATTTTGGCAATAGAGTTCAGGATATCATTGTTCGGCTAGACTTTATCACTCATCAAAAGACATAAATCGCGTGATTTAAAGAAATCACAAACAGTGGTGCAAAAGCTTTTCGCTTCTCACTAGTTATGGTGGGTGAAAAATAACGAAGTAAGTGAAAAATCAGGATTTACTAGTATGTGATGCTCTTGGGGATCTATACCAACATACTTTCAGCAAATCGATAAAGTTTAACTTGGTTTAATGTCAATTTTATTGCTAATAGCTGACAGGAAAAGACAAAAATCAAATCAACATTATCGTTTTCACCCACTAGATTTTGAGCCATTAGGAAAAGTTGATTAGGCAAAAGAATGAAAGTTTGTTACTTAATCCAGAGTCATATAAATTCTGAGCAAATTTACCGATTAATTGATATTATTAAAATATCTAGTCCTGAGGCGGAAATTATTGTTAGTCATAATTTTTCTGGGTGTGAATTGGATGTAAAAACTTTACAAAAATCTGGCATTCAAGTATTAAGAGGTAAGGGTGGACGTGGCGATTTTGTACTCCTCCAATCTTATCTGAATGCGATCAAGTGGTTGATTGATAACCAAATTAACTATGATTGGTTAATTTACCTTTCTGGTCAGGATTATCCCATCAAACCAATATCAAACATTGAGAATTATTTAGCCGAAACTAGTTATGATGGGTTTATAGAATATTTTAAGATTTTTTCACCCGAAAGCCATTGGAGTATCAAAGAGGCTAAAAGCCGTTATTTATTTAGATATAAGAAAATTAATTCCCTGACAAAATTACCAAATTGGGGAAAAAAAGTACTTACACCAATCAAAATAATAAATTACTTGCAGCCGTTTGTCAGAATAAATTTGGCATATGACATGTTAGGTGTCAGATCATTATCATTATTGAGTGAAGACTTTGTATTTTATGGTGGTTCTTTCTTTACTACTTTATCGAGAAAATGTGTAGAACATGTGCACCAGTTTTGTCAAAGCCATCCCGAAGTAGTCGAATATTACAAAGGGGTATGCGTAGCAGATGAATCTTTTATCCAAACAATATTAGTAAATAGTGGATTATTCAATTTATGTAAAGATAATAAGCGCTACTATGATTTTTCTCAAACTCGTAATGGGCGTCCAGCAACTTTAACAACAAAAGATTATAATGCAATAGTGCAAAGCGAGGCTCACTTTGCGAGAAAATTCGACATGTGTAAAGACAAGATAATTTTAGACCTTTTAGATAAGGAAATTGGGAAAGTTGTATCTGATAGCTAATTTTTATGTTTGGGAATTTGAAGGAGATTAATAATGCTTGCTATACCAAAGATTAGTGTGATAGTCCCCGCTTATAATGTTAGCGGTTACATTCAAGAAACGCTGAATTCACTCTTATTGCAAACTTTTTCTAACTTTGAGGTATTAGTAGTTGATGACGGTTCTAGCGATGATACCCCAGGGATAGTGGAAAAATTTGAAGAGCGAGATTCACGCTTTAAATTATTGCAGAAATCAAACGGGGGTTTGTCATCAGCACGCAACTATGGCATCCGTCATGCGCGGGGTGAATATATTGCCCTACTGGATGGTGATGATATTTACCACAAAGATAAATTAGCAACTCATGTCGCTCGATTAGATAGGGATGCTGATGTTGGAGTGGTTTACAGTGCCTCGCAGACAATTCGCGACGATGGACGACCAACATTTATTAGCTTGAGCGGCAAACCAGTACATTCAAATCCGATGTTGGCTTTGTTGTGCAAAAATTTCGTCGGTCACGGTTCTAATGGAGTGTTTCGTCGATGTTTGGTGGATGAAGTTGGGGAGTTTGATGAAGACTTACGCAGTTGGGAAGATGTCGATTTTTGGTTGCGGATAGCGGCAACGCAGAAGTGGCGTTTTTATCGAGAGAAGCGTATTTTATGCTCTTATCGCGTTCGTCCTTCTGGACTGTCTTTCAATCTCGTGCAAATGCGGATTTGTGGTGAACAGGTCATTCAGGCTGCTAAAGAGCGATCGCCACAGTTAATAGAACCAATGTTACCAACAGCTTACGCTTATATGTACCGCTATTTGGCGCGGTTGTGCCTTCAGGGTGGGGATACAGAAACAGCGCGTGATTTTATTGACCAAGCTTTGATTTGCGACAAGTCAATTTTTTATCGGGATATGCGATCGCTCCTTACCCTGGTATCTGTGCGTCTGTCACGAATCACGAAACTAGTGATTAAGCGATCGCTTGGGTCAGCAAAGTATGCCAAAAAATATGAAAGCTGAAGTATGAAAAGCATAGATGATGAATCATCTGATATTTCACCTACAGAACCAACAAGTAACAATTCCTTGCTTAAAAACGGATTTTGGGCTACCTATGGAGCTTTTGCCACACGTTTTCTGGCTTTAGGTAATAACTTGCTCCTTGCAAGATTGCTCCTACCCTCAGAATTTGGTGTCATTGGTGTAGCTTATATTTTCTGGTCTTTTGTCAATTTATTTGCCCAGGATACTGCTGCTTCATTCATTGTTTATAAGGGTACTAAAGATAAACGTTATTTAAATACCACTTACACAATTAGTCTTGGCATCGGTTTAATTTTAGCAGTCGGGCTTGTAGCTACATCTCCCTTGATAGCTCATTTTTTTGGCATCCCTGACTTAATTTGGCTTCTAACTGGATTTGCCTTCAATTTGCTGCTGTCTTTCTATCAGTCCACTTATGTTGGAGTGCTCAGAAGCCAGATGCGGTTTCAAACTCTGACAAATTTAACTTTAATAGCCTCAATTGCACGAGTTTTTTCTACAGTTGTTAGCGCTCTGCTCGGACTAAGTTACTGGTCTTTTTTAATCGGAGATATGGTTTCTTGGGTGATAGCTTCCATTCTTGCCCGTCGTGAAGTTAAACACAATTTTAAGTTAGAAATAGACAGAGAAGTTTGTTCAGAAGTACTTTCTTACTCCTTAGGTGGTACAGGCTATAGTTTGGGATACTACGTCAATGCTAACTCTGACAATTTTGTCGTTGGAAAACTTTTAGGTACAACCAGCTTAGGTTATTACAATTTAGCTTACCAATTGACAATGGCATTACCTGTAATTTTAACCCAGGTCGTCAATCAAATTGGCATGTCTGCTTTTACGCAAATGACAGACGATAAACAACAAGAAAATGCTCTGCGGAATGTAATTGAACAAATTGCTGTTTTTATTACTCCCATATACGCTTTATTCTTTTTAATCATTGATAAGCAAGCTATTTCTCTAATTTTTGGCGAACAATGGATACCTGTTGCCGCATTAATTCCTTGGTTGTTAGTGTTTGCTTACTTTCGTGTAGTCAACTCTGCTATTAGCTCAATGTTACAAGCCAAAGGTCGTCCGGGAGTTAATGCCAAAGTCAACTTAATAATTGCTCCAGTAGCTGTAATAGGTTTTGTAATTGGAGCAATTCAAGGCAAAATTATTGGAGTCAGTATTTCTGTAGCAATTATATTGGGAATTGGTTGGACATTTTATTGGTGGTGGGTAGGTTGTAAGGCTCTTGGATGGTCAATGTTCAAGGCTTTACAGCCAAGCTTTATGCCAATTTTATTCACAGTTATATTGATGATATGTTCCTCGTATTTACCAATAATTATTAAACCAATTATATTTGCCATTGCCTATTTAATTTTCATGCGGATATTTCAGCCCACATATTTTCGTAATATTCAAGAATTTGCTGATAAAGCTTTTCAATTTCTTTGGAGAAAAGTTCATTTATAATTATTTTTAATTATCAAAAAATCATGAGATAATGATAAGATAAAATCAACGATTACTGTCTTAGGGGTAATGACCATAGAACGAACCGCCAAGTACGCGAAGTACGCGAAAGGATAAGAGTTTAAGAGATTTTTTGGGTTTGGTATATAGTCCTAAATAGTAATTACTTCCTATGTCTCAATATAAGCCTGATATCGCAATTTTTTTGCGTTGCCTTTATGGAGGTGGTGCTGAACGAGGAATGCTGAATTTAGCTCGTAATTTTTTGCGGCAAAAACTTACAGTTGATATGGTAGTTGCCAAGGCAGAAGGTTCTTTATTAGAACAGTTGCCAGCAGGAATTCGACTGATAGATTTAAACGCACAATCCAAGCTTGGCATCTTGCCTAAATTGGTTAAATATTTGCAGCAAGAGCGTCCTGTAAGTATGCTGGCAGCGCTACACTATCCTTGCGAAATAGCAATCTTAGCAAAGCGTATTGCTCGCGTATCGACACGAATAGTAGTATCTGAACACAATCATCTTTCTGAAGAAGCAAAACGTATCCCACAACTTTCAGTGAAGTTAACACCTTTAGCAGTCAAAGTTTTTTACCCTTGGGCAGATGGGATTATAGCAGTTTCTCAAGGTGTAGCGGAGGACTTAGCTAATGTAACTCAAATACCCCCTGAACGCATTGATTTAATCTACAATCCAGTTATCACTCCTGAGATATTTACAAAAGCAAAAGAAGCAGTTAATCACCCGTGGTTTCAATCAGGAGAACCGCCAGTTATTCTAGCAGTAGGAAGGTTATATCCCCAAAAAGATTATCCTACCTTAATAGGTGCTTTTGCCCAAGTGCGGCAAGTACGTCGCTGTCGATTAGTAATTTTAGGGGAGGGACCAGAAGCAGATAGTCTGAATAATTTGATTCGCGAATTAGGCTTAGAAGAGGATGTTGCCATGTTGGGTTTTGCGGACAACCCTTACGCTTACATGGCAAAAGCCTCTGTATTTGTTTTGTCTTCGGCTTGGGAAGGTTTCGGCAATGTAATTGTAGAAGCACTAGCTGTAGGAACTCCAGTAGTGTCTACAAATTGTGAAAGTGGTCCATCTGAAATATTGGCAAATGGTAAGTATGGTGACTTAACACGAGTTGGCGATCGCCAACAAATGGCTGAAGCTATTTTAAATGTTCTCGCTGGCAATATCAAGAAAGTAGATTCGAGTTGGTTACAGCAATTTACCTCAGAGACTTGTGCCGAAAAATATCTCCAAGTGTTGGGTATACCAACAAAAGTATTAGCCTAGAAAACTTAAATAATTTCAAGAATGCTGGAATTTAGCTCCACTAATAAAAGAACCTCCAAACTGCAAGCTTTATCATTTGCAGAGCGGATAATTTACTGGACTATTGTACTCACACCGCTTTGGTGGTTGCTAGGAGTACAAACTATTGTCTATCCAGTTGTTAGTGCGTTTCTATTAGTTGCTGGTTTTCAGCTCGACAAGCTGATTAAAAACTCTCTGCCAATTTGCAATTGGGCATGGTTAGCAATGATTTTAGCTGCACTTTGGACAAATATTTTGGCGTTGGAACAAATAGGCTTTGATCCTTTGAAAACAGCAGCCACATTCTTTACTTTATTTAAGGGCTACTTGATGATATTTGCCTGCATGACTGTACCATTTTGGCATCGCATCAGAGTAAAAGTAATTGTGCGGGCTGTATCTTGGATGGCAATAAGCTACATGGCACTCCTTGCTATTCAAATGTTAATACTTTTTGCCCTCGGTTCTCAAGACCCTTTTTTACCGCCTTTAGCTCGCATAATTCCGGGTGATAAAGTTAGTTTGATGGTGAAGTTTGCGATCATTCAGCCATTTTTTGGTATTCCCTTACCGAGGACAGACCTGTATACCGCAGACCCTCCTATTTTGGGGGTTTCTGCCCTTTTATGTTTCTTTATTTGCTTGAGTGAAAGTAGCGATCGCTTGCGTAAATTTGCTTTGTCTGGATACTTAATTGCTTTGGTAATTTCCCAGAGTCGTCTAGCTTGGATATGCTTTCCCTTAATATTTGTAATGATTGGTTGTTTCCGTAGTGGTTTAGCTCGACAAGGTTCTTTATGGGTGGCATCTTTTACTTCTTTTTTCTGTGGCATTTTGGGTTTAGCTTTACAAGATGTAATCAATGCACCCCTAAAAACTTTTAACAGCGCTCGTGCTGACTCATCGAAAGATCGGGAATATGTTGTTAATGCTACTATTGATGCATGGAAAGAGTCACCGTGGGTAGGGTGGGGAATTGTTGATAAAACAGTGTCTTGGGGAAATGGAGCGTTTGAGCTTCCCTTAGGAACATTTTCTTCCTACGCACAAGTGCTTTACCTACACGGAGTGTTTGGGTTTGTTTTTTTTATTACAGCACTAGTTTTAACTGCGTATAGCTTTTGGGAACCAGCTATGCAAGGAAATCGGATTTGCCAGCGGGCATTTGCGAGCTTAATAGCTCTATATATATTGTGTCAAGCGACTACTTTAACTTGGATGGTGATTTCTTTTTGGTTCTTTTTTGTTTGGTTGGGGGCTATTTTGGTAGAAGTCAGGGAGCAGAAGTTAAATATTATGAGTTGGGAACAACTTTCAGTCTAAAAGGGTTATGTAGAGAACTTTTAATCTAGAGTTTGCATCTATTTCTAAGTAATATGTTTTTATAAATTAATAAATTGGTATTAATTTTATGGCTAAAATAGCAGCGATCGCCATTAGGCATTGGAAGCCCCTAATATTCTGGAACATACTGATATTGGGAATCACTGCCGCTAGCGCTACGTTTTTGCCCCGTGTTTGGACGGCAACAACACAGCTGACGATTAGTGGAACAAACGGCAATTTGGATGCCAACTTAGGCATTTTGGGTTCCTTGAAAAATGGTACTTCTGATAGTTCTGGGACTGGGAACAGTCAATTGAATATGCAGCAGAGCATTCTCAACAGCGATACTTTGATGGAAAGGGTGCTGGTAAAAGACCCAGAAAAAGCTGAATTTAAAAGATTAGCGATTTACAAGAAACTATTCAAAGTTTCATTCACAGAAACTTCGAGCATCCTTTCGATCAGCATCAACGGTTCTAGTCCAGAATTGGCAAAATTACGGGCAAATAATCTCACAACTTTGTTTCAGCAGCGACTCAACGAACTGCGTCAAACAAACCGTTCATCTAAAAGACAATTAAGCATAAAAGAATTAGAAGGTGCGAAAAATAATTTGATTTTGACACAAAAAGCTTTAGCCAGGTTTAAACAGTCTAGCGGACTAGTTGATGCTGAAGAACAAACAAAAGCAATTGTGAGTACAATTGATAGTTTAACTAAGGCTCAATTACAGGCAGATTCTCAAGCTGGATATAGTCAAAATCGGGTTGTGACTTTATCAACTCGTCTGCGAATGTCACCAAACCAAGCTATTCGCTCTTTAAGTTTAGGTGAAAATAAAGATTACCAATTTATTAGAAGCAAACTATCAGAAGTAGAAGCTGATTTAGTGCGACAACGTACTAAATATACTGATGACCATCCTGTTGTTAAAGAACTTTTGCAACAGAAGCAAGCATTATTGAGCCAGATACAAAGCCAAGTTAACCAAACTGCTGGTGGTACCTCTATCGACACCACACTCAATAGTCAAGGACAAGGACGTGCCAGTTTAATCGAACAGTTAATTTTGGCAGAAACAGAAGCTAGCGGTCAGCAACGTCTCGCTCAACAAATACAAAGTCAATTAAACAAGCTCAAAGCTAATTTAAATTCTATACCCGCTCAACAAGAACGGTTAGCTGAACTTCAACGCAGTTTTGAAGTAGCAGAAGGTGTTTATAAAGGTTTAGTTGCCCAAGTGCAGCAAACTAATATTGATATCTTTGATGTGTATCCCAATGTGGAAATATTAGATGCAGCCAGAGTTGATAGCAAGCCTGTTTCTCCCAACTTATCGTTAATGGTCTTGAATGCTTTACTAGCAGGAATAATTGGCAGCATTGCCTTAGTATTACTCCTAGAAAGACGCAACCCGCTGTTGAGTCCTCAAGACTTGCAAGATATGAAGTTCCCAATAGTTGTCTCTATCCCTCGACTCAAAGGTATTGAACTGAAATTGGAACTAGATAATGACACAAAGGTCAACTTTCAACGTCTTGCTTCCGCAGTCAGCTTGCAACCTCTAAATAATCGCCATTTGTTGATTACCAGTGCAATGGAAGGTGAAGGTAAAACAACTCTCACCTTGGGGTTAGCAAGGGCATTAGTAGATTTAGGTTTTCGGGTACTAATGGTGGATGGAGATTTTCTCCAGGCAGAACTTACTCACAAATTAGGTTACACAAAAGAGCTTAACAGCAGTCTAACGCCCATTTCCATAGAACCTAATCTAAATTTATTGCCTGCTATACCACAACGCGGCAAAATTCTGGAGATGATATCGGGGGGACGTTTTCAACAAGCGCTGGTAGATGCCAAATCTCATAGTGAGTATGATTATGTTCTAGTTGATACTGCTCCTGTCAGTTCCACAACTGCGACAGCGTTAATGACAGCCCAAATTCCCAATGTATTGTTTGTTGTCCGACCAGGTATGAGTCATAGTAGCTCGGTTCGTGATAGCCTCGAACAATTGAGGCAACATCAGGCATCAATTTTAGCTTTGGTAGTTAATGATGTGGAAACTACAGCTAAACCTTACACGCATCGTTTGCATGATGTTTTGATAAATCAATAAGCATTATGCGACGAAGAGAAGTTTTGATGGGAGTATCAAGTGCCGCAGCAGTGTCACTATGGCATACAATCTCCCAGTTACACCAAGATCCAAAATCAGTCCGAGTCAGTGTGGATTGGCAAACATCAATAGCTAAATCCACAGTCAACACCTTTGGTTCTAATGATTATGAAATTACCACACCCGAACGTGCGCGAGACTCTGCATACCAAAAATTATTATCTGAGTTAAACATCAAATTAATTCGCATCCATCATGGTGAATTAAGCGATCGCTGGTCGAATCCAGCGACTAAAACCTGGGATATAGCCAAAATTAAAGCTTGTTTCGATGCATCCTATCCCCAAAAACCCACCATTATTCAAAATATCCCCGGTTGGGCTAAGTGGATGCAACAAACTCCAGATGGTCTGCTACACCCTGAAGAATATGACAACTATGCAGCTTTCTGTGCAGAGTTGGTGGTAATTCTCAATCAACGTCTATCCCGCAAGATAATCTATTGGGAACCATTTAACGAACAGGATGTGCGTTATCACAAAGCAGGCAAGCTTGACGAACTATGGGTTATATATAACAAAGTTGCTCAAGCAATGAAAGCCAAAGACCCCAAAATTAAAATTGGTGGTCCCGTCCTCACTTGGGATGAATCAAGCCGACTTGCATCGTTTCTGCAAAGTTGCGCTTCTAATGTAGACTTTATCTCGTGGCATCGTTATGCCAGCGGTGATGCTAATGAGTCTACCGATAAAATTATGGCTTACACGCCCAATTACGGTCAACAAGTGCGAGAATTCCGGGCAATTACCAAAAAATATATTCCTCATCATATACCCTTATTACTAAGCGAATACAACATCAACTACTCTTGGGAATCGGGTGAGAAGCGTCAAAATACTCACATTGGGGCAGTTTGGTTTGCTTCGGTACTCAAACATCTCGCAGAAGCGGGTGTAGATATGGCAACCTCCTGGCATCTCAAAGACGGAATTTACGGCATAATTGACTCAGAAAATCGTTTGCGACCCGCCGCTACTGTATTTGCCTGGGGAGTAAAGTATTTAACAGGTACAGTTATGCAGACAAAAAGCGATCGCTCTAGTGTTGAAGCAATGGCAGTCATTAATGCTGATGGAGGACGTTCTTTATTGTTAATCAACAAATCAGCTAAACCTGCCGAATTGACTTTAACAGGTATGTCAAAAATCAAACTCCCAAATATTTTGCCTATTTTTTACCTAAATGCAGATGGTGTACAAAATACTAGCATCACTCAACAATTGTTGTTGGGAAAAGCTTTTAATTTAAAAGCCTACTCTTTGGCTTTAGTTCGTTTATCTGGCTAATTTATAGGTAGTAAAGACTTCAGCGCTTACTAACTATAGATATGAGCGGTTTACCGATCACTACGACGAACCAAGAAATTATAGCGTTGCTGATTTCATGTATGACGTAGGATTTTACGTAATACCAAAATCGCTGTAGAGACGATTCTGTGCTACGTCTCTACATCCCGATTCAGGCGTCAATTCAGCAGCGCCGAAATTATCTTACACTATTTTTGACATACTCCCCCGTTTTCACGCGCGGGGGATTCTGAGGTAAAACAGCAATTGCAGGCACTGCCCGACTTACATTGCCTAACTCAACAGTCGATGCCCCGACTGCTTGAATATTTTTAGCGGCGTTTTCGTCACGTCCATTGATTGACTGACACTCTTGACAACGCCACTCTCTGACTGACAAATCTAAACTCTCTAGAATGTGTCCACAGTTAGAACAAGTTTTGCTGCTGGGATACCACCTATCAATAAATATAACAAGCTTGTTTTTCTTTTTGGCAATCCATTCTAGTATTTGTAGAAACTCACCAAAAGCTAAGTCTGATATCTTGCGCCCCCAAAGACGCTGCATTCCTTTCAAGTTTAGGGTTTCAAAGCACAAAACATCAAACTTATTAGTTAATTCATGAGCTAGCTTCCACGCGCCATCACGCCTGCGATTAGAAATATCCTCATGCTTGCGTACTAAATTCTTTCTAGCTCGTTCTCTATTGGCTGAACCTTTTAACTTTCTAGAATGCTGTCTGCTGGCATTTTTAATGGCGTTCAGAGATTGTTTAAAAAATTGGGGAGATTCAATTGTTGTACCATCTGAGCAAGTGAGAAATACCTTCATTCCAAAATCAAACCCCGCTATGTTACTAGTCGTGAATTTAGTTTCTGGCTCAGGACAATTATCAACAACCACAAGCATAAATAACTCACCTAACGCGGTACGCTTTATGGTTAGAGTTTTGACTGTTCCCTCTATTTCTCTAGACTTCCAAAATTGATAAACTTTATTCCCAATTTTTACCTTACTGCCACCCAAGAACTTATATCCAGCTTGCTTTAAGGTGAATGACTTGTATTTTCTGACCTTCTTAAACCCCGGTGGTCTAACTCCCTTTTTATGATGTTTAAAAAATAGTTGGTAGGCTTTCGATAGGGCGTTGGCAAATATCTTGCACTGCTTGAGAGCCAACCGACCGCCAGAACTCCTTACGTTTACGTAGCTTGGCGATATGGGCTTGAAGTTTAGCACAACTCAAGTGCTTGCCCCACATCCGATAGTATCTTTTGTGGAGGGCAATACAATGGTTGTAGATAACTCCAGCAGCGTTAATTGACCGCTTGAGAAATCTATTTCGCTTGTGACTGTAGAGTTTGAACTTCAAGGTTTTCATATAGACATGATACCACTTACAATGTAGATAATCAATACTCATCTACATGAAAACTGTATATAATCATTACAATCACTGTTTAGGGCTAGCAACTGTTCACTTAGTCTGGATACCATGTAGACGTAGAAGGATATTTGCAAATAACGAAGAATTAAAACTTCGATGTATTCAAATATTCCAGTCTGTCGCCAATGATAATAAATGGGTCATTAAAGCTTTAGAGATTGCCCCAGATCATATTCACTTACTGGTGGAGTATGATCCACATCACTCAATATCTCAAATAGTCAAGGCATTCAAAGGTCGCTCCAGTAGATATCTGAGACAGGAATTTCCTTTCCTAATGAAGCTCCCCAGTTTGTGGACACATTCATATATGTTTGACACTACTGGAAAAGTCAGCACTCAAAAAGTCTTGGAATATATTAATGATCCACATCATGGCTGAATAAATTCAGCCCGTTCGCTTATATCCCCCGCATGAATGACGGGGGCTTTACGCATCACGACTCGTAATAATTTTTAAGAACACCCCTCCACAAACTCCACTTCCGGCAGTTTACCCGATCGCAGCTGAGTCACACGCTTGCCATCAGTCTCAAAAATTAACCGATAATTCCCAGAAGCGCGTTCTTTCGGTACCAAAGTCAAATAATGCCCACCTTGCACGTATTTATGAGGTGTAACTGTAATTTGTCCTGGATAGAGAGATTTAATCTGCGCTTCCGTATCACCAATACGGGCACCGCTCAAAGTAGCAACACGACTGTTCTTAGATACCTCTACCCTGGAAATGCGACCTTTTGTCACCATAAAACTAATATTTTGCGGTTCCCCTTGTGGCTTCACGTAGTAACAACTATCATTAGGTGCATCACCAACTAATTTTGTACCCGCAGCTTTTGTTGCTTCGTTCACAGTCATTCCTACTCGCACTGTTCCGATACCGTTGAGAGTTACTTTCGATTGGTTTGTTAACTTCGCTTGCGCTAAAACAGTCCCGACTGTCAAAGAAGAAAACGCAACTGTTGCGGTAATTAAAGTTAATAATTTATGTTTGCTGTTCATTTTATATAGATAAAAAAGGGTATTTGACAATCTTGGAAGACTCAGATTCGCGACAAACGAATGCGAAGTCGGGGATATAGCGGTTTGCAATTGAATCCAATACACTCTTACCTCTCCCCAACCCCTCTCCTTGTAGGAGAGGGGCTTTTTCCTCTTCCCAGGATAGGGAAGGGGGTAGGGGGTTAGGTTTCTATTTCACTCAACCCTTGACCGCTATATTGTTTCTTACTGCTATGGTTTTATCTACGCTAGACATCTTCATTATTTCGGATTTTCACTATCTGTGTTTATCTGCGGTTTTTAATGATTTTTGTAATATATCAAAATTCAAAAAGAAAGGGAATGGTAAATACCATCCCCCTAACAACGTTCGCGAAAAGCACGTATTACTACAGTTGTTTCAAATCCAATTCCCGAAATACTGGATATATTACAACTGAGGTACGTACTGTTGCTTTTCGGGAACTTCTGTGTATTCAGCCAGAATCTGACGGAATTCTTCACCGTCAATAGTTTCCTTTTCGATGAGCAGATCCACCAAGCGATCGGTGACACTGCGATTTTCGCGAATCAACCGCTTTGCTAAGTCATAACACTGCTCGACAATTTCCCGCACTTGGGAATCGATGCGACGAGCGATCGCTTCGGAATATTCAGATCGCGTTGTCCAGTCACGACCCAAGAATACTTCTCCTTGCTGACTTTCCAAAGACAGCGGACCTAACTCCGACATCCCGAAACGTGTTACCATTTGTCGTGCCATTCCTGACAACTGTTGCAAGTCTCCACCTGCACCAGTTGTCACCTCAGCATGACCAAAAATCACATCTTCAGCAGCACGACCACCCAAAGCACCAGTAATTCTTGCTTTCAACTGAGAGCGGGAAATTAACCCTTGTTCTTCGTTGGGAGTAAACCAAGTCAAACCCTGAGCTTGTCCTCGTGGGATGAGGGTAACTTTTTGCACTGGGTCATGGTCTTTGAGCAATGTGCCGATCAAAGCGTGTCCAATTTCGTGGTAAGCAATCAAGCGTTTGCTCTTGCTATCTACCAAGGGAGTACCTTCCATCCCAGCGACAACGCGGTCAACTGCGTCATCAACTTCTGCGAGGGTCATACCTTCTTTACGGCGTCTGGCGGTGAGAATTGCCGCTTCGTTGAGTAAATTGGCTAAATCGGCGCCAGTGAAACCAGGAGTACGCCGAGCGATCGCTTCTAAAGATACACTCTTATCTAGTTTCTTATTCCGAGCGTGAACTTGCAGAATTTCCAAGCGTCCTTTGATATCTGGTGGATCAACAGTTACTTGTCTGTCAAAACGTCCGGGACGCAATAATGCTGCATCTAATACATCAGGACGGTTGGTGGCAGCAATAATAATGATGCCAGTGTTACCTTCAAAACCATCCATCTCCGTGAGCAGTTGATTGAGGGTTTGTTCTCTTTCATCGTTACCACCACCGATACCAGCACCCCGCTGTCTGCCTACGGCATCGATTTCATCGATAAAGATGATACAAGGAGCGTTCTCTTTCGCTTTCTTAAACAAATCGCGGACGCGGGATGCACCAACACCTACAAACATTTCTACGAATTCCGAACCGGAAATACTAAAGAAAGGTACACCAGCTTCTCCAGCGATCGCTTTTGCTAATAAAGTTTTACCAGTTCCCGGAGGTCCAACCAACAGCACTCCTTTGGGAATGCGGGCACCGACAGCAGTAAATTTTTCCGGTTGTTTGAGGAAGGTAACGACTTCTTGCAGTTCTTCTTTTGCTTCTTCGATCCCTGCTACGTCGTCAAATTTAACTCCTGTTTTAGCCTCCATTTGAAAGCGAGCCTTAGACTTGCCAAAATTCATCGCTTGTCCAGGACCACCAGGAAGGTTGCTAGAGCGTCGGAACAAAAAGAACAATCCAGTAATCAATATGATTGGAAAAATCAGATTACCTAACAGTCCCCAGATAGCTCCATCATTCCGCATCGGGTGAGCATCAAAACTAATTCCTTTGGTTTTCAGCTTGGAAATTAGCTCAGGAGCGCTCATCGGGAGGTCTACCCGCACTCGTTGGACGCGATTATCAAGTTCTGGATCGACAGCTTCGACAATTGCTGTCCTACCACCTTCATAAAGATCCACGCTGGTGACTCGATCTGCATCCAAGTATTCCAGAAAGCGACCATAGGTCATGCGGGTACTGGCTGTGTTTTTAGTCATATCCGTAGGACCAGAAGCAAATGCTCCTTGCCAAAAGAAAAAGCCAATTACCAAAGCAGGCAATGTCCAGAGTACTAGGACTCTCCAAGAGAATTTCATTTTAATTTGCCTCTAGATGCCAATACAATTAACTAGCAGTAACTGATGGTGGTGACAACTTCCGGCTGAAGTGCGAAGCATGAAGTATATTTTTACGGCTCGAACCGAAACTTACTACTTTACCGTTCATCCTTCATCCTTTTTTTGCTCACCCTGTCACTACGCTGTGAAACGGATGTTTATAAATCCATTTTTCCTTAATCTTATGTTTTACATGCATCCCCATAGAGCTATTGAAGCGCTACGGCAAATCCATGACACCATTAAGAATCTTAATTAAATTTAACTTAATTCTAATACATTACACCAGCAGAGTTTGGGG
>NZ_JAOWRF010000112.1 GCF_025753815.1 Plectonema radiosum NIES-515
CCGAACCGAAAAAATATAATGGTCAGCGGTGGTAAGATGACGAAAGCGCTGCAACTTGCGCGATCGCTTCACGCAGATGGACATCGGGTTGTTTTGGTGGAAACTCATAAATACTGGCTGACTGGTCATCGATTTTCCAACGCGGTCGATCGCTTCTATACTGTTGCTGCACCGCAAAAAGATCCAGAAGGCTACACGAGAGCAATAATAGCGATCGCAAAACAAGAAAACATCGACGTTTATATTCCTGTATGTAGTCCTGTGTCCAGCTATTACGACTCCTTAGCAAAGCCAGCATTGTCAGCCTGTTGTGAGGTTTTCCACTTTGATGCTGAAGTCACAAAGATGCTGGATGATAAGTTTGCCTTTAGCCAAAAAGCACTTTCTCTAGGTTTATCTGTCCCGACGACTCTCTTAATTACAGACCCTGAGCAAGTTATCAATTTCGACTTTACCAACTCCAAGGGCAAGTACATCCTGAAAAGTATTGCCTATGACTCAATTCACCGCTTGGACATGACCAAGCTACCAATGGACCAGAGCGAAAACATGGCAACTCATGTTCGGAGTTTGCCAATTAGCAAAGATAACCCTTGGTTGATGCAAGAATTCATTCCTGGAAAAGAGTACTGCACACACAGCACAGTCAGAAATGGTTCCTTGAGGGTGTACTGTTGCTGCGAATCATCCGCTTTCCAAGTCAATTATGAAAATGTGGAGAATTCAAAGATTTTTCAGTGGGTGAATCATTTTGTTCAAGAACTCAAGCTGACTGGACAAATTTCATTTGATTTTATTGAAGCTGAAGATGGAACCGTTTATGCGATCGAGTGCAACCCACGCACACACTCAGCTATTACCATGTTCTATAACCATCCAAAACTCGCGGATGCGTATTTGAGCGATGCACCAGATCCGGACTATCCTTTGCAACCTCTGCCTGATAGTAAGCCTACTTACTGGTTGTACCACGAGATTTGGCGGCTGACCAATGTTAGGTCATTCGGTCAACTGAAAACATGGGTCAAGAATATTTTGAGAGGTAAAGACGCGATTTTTAGTCTGAGTGACCCCCTGCCATTTCTAGCCGTTCACCACTGGCAAATTCCCCTGCTCCTACTTAACAATCTGCAAAGACTAAAAGGCTGGATAAGGATAGATTTTAATATTGGCAAACTCGTAGAAAGAGGGGGTGACTGAGTAAAATAGCATACATATAGTTATTCAGTTTTATTGATAAATTAATACGTCGTTTTTCAGTGTTCCTTCGGTCATAACAACAAAAATGTTTTAGCAGTATGATAGTACTACTAGGCACAAAAAGCAGCAAATGAGCCAGAAATACAAATAGACCTAGTAACGCTATTGCGAAATATTCATGATTAAACCTAAACTTCAATTACTACAAGAACAGTTATTTCTAACACCAACTAAGGTAGCATTCATTTCATTGGTAGTCGGCTTAGTAGCCCTATCTTTCTCGCCAATTCTGATCCGCTTAAGCGAAGAAGGCGAACTTGGTCCAAATGCTACCATCTTTAATCGATTTTGGATATCTACTGTTGCCTTTGCGCTGTGGAATGGATTCACAGCAGCGCAAAATCGACTGTCTCATAGCGAACCAAAACCGCAAGTTTATACAATCCGGCTACTCTTGCTCTTGCTAGGAGTTGGGTTTGTAATGTTTGCTACTCTTATTCTCTGGGCTTGGTCACTAAATCAGACTAGCGTCGTTAACTCTACGCTAATGCACAATTTGGCTCCCTTGTTCACCGTCTTAGGGGGTTGGCTGCTCTGGGGGAAGCGCTTTGACAGGAGATTCCTGATGGGTATGTTTGTCGCGATGTTAGGAGCTTGCATCCTAGCCTACCATGACTTCTCATCCGCTGGTGACAAATTCCAAGGAGATATACTGGCATTACTATCAGCCAGTTTTCTTGGTTTATACCCACTCATCGTCGAAGAACTACGAACTCAATTGAGTCCGATAGTGATCATGAGTTGGTGTTCTGCGATCGGTACGCTTTTACTTTTGCCCATTGTTATACTCACCGAAGATAGAATTTTCCCTTGTTCTTTGAATGGATGGTTGACCGTAATTTCCCTAGCTTTGATATGTCAAATACTAGGACTGGGACTTTATGCTTATTGCCTCAACAGGTTCTCTTCAGGATTTGTCTCCTTGTGCGATTTGTTTGTTCCCGTCCTTAGCGCTCAGGGAGCTTGGGTTATCTTTTCGGAAAAGATCAACGGAGCTACTTTCATAAGTTTTGTTGTGATTATGTTAGGGGTATATGTAAGTTCATCTAGCCAATCTGCTATCAAGTCAGAGGTTGAATCGGTTTAGAGGGATTAGGAATTGGAGACTTGTAAAGTTATTGATAAATTGTTAACTTGAGCAATTTATCACTCTTATGAAGAGTATCATGTCATGCAGCTTATAGCAGTCCTAGATGATTCATGAAAATTTAATTCACGCTCCCAGACGTAACACTTGGTAGTCTCTACAATCTGGTTGTTGACAAATGATTTAGTATTGCTTATTACATATGATGTAGAGACGTAGCAATGCTACGTCTTTGCAAGGATTTCGGATTTTTTTATTAATGTTAATTTTTGGACATAATATAAGATGCCAAATCTTCCAAGTTCTATTTCAAATAACATGAGATTACGGTTTTTACAGGATGACGAAAAAACCTTTTCGAGTATTGAAACAGAACTACCTCTAGTTATAGAGCCAGTCAATGAAAAATCTTTCACAGTTCTCAAAACACTACTCAACGAAAGTTGCGACTGGTTCAATAAACAGCTAGATACATACGGGGCTATTTTGTTTCGGGGATTTGAAGTTGAGGGTGCAGAGCAATTTCAAAAAGTTTTAGAGCTACTGAATATCGAACTGGAGCCAGTTTATCACTTTGGCAGCGCGCATCGTGTACGAATAACCGATAAAGTTTTCACCTCTTCTGAAGCTCCACCACATCAGATTATTGCTCCCCACAATGAACTCAATATGGTGCCGATACGACCCAGCGTACTTGCTTTTTTTTGCCAAATTCAGCCCGATTTATATGGTGAAACTCCCATCATCAATACGGAAAAGCTATTTTCTAGTTTATCTCCCAGCTTACAGCACAAAATTAGCAACTTTCCTCAGCGATTTGTCCGATATGTTCCCAACCATCTATTGGAGATTGTCTTCGAGGAACTATCGAGAGACGAGATTACCAAACTTCTTCGGGAACAAGGATTTGATTTTACATGGAAAGAGGATGGCTCTATTAATTTTGAGTGTTCTCATATTCCCTTATTCAGTCACCCCAGAACGAATAGGCTCTGCTTTTGTCTTAGCATTGTTGATTGTTTAGTAAGTAGAGAATGGTATCGAAACCTCGGACAACGGTATTCATTTGGACAGAGGCTCTATTCCAATTGGCTACCAGCAAAATTGTACAAAAGAATTCAGCAAGGATTAACAACAGCAGCCACTGTTGTCGATGGTTCGCAAAAACGAACCAGTACCCTTAATACATATTTTTTGAATGACCAGAATCAATATACGACGATGACGGCAGCAGAAGCGAAAGAATTGGGCAGAGCTGAATGGAAAAATGCAGCCATTTTTCAGTGGAAGCAAGGTGATATTCTCGTTATGGATAATCTACAGATTGCTCATAGTAGACTTAATACTAAACCTCCACGAAAAATACTCACTGCTTTTGGAAATATGTGTAATATTCGCGATATTAAACCAGCTTTATTAACAAGTGGTTTAAATATATAGCGTTTTTTAGTCTGCTGAGGTACAAATTTATCTGCGTCCATCGGCGTTTATCTATCTTCCGAAGCGGTTAATTCAATATTCTGTACCTCATGAATGTGGGAATCGCTATATAAAGATAGGGATAATAATTTCATTGGGAATTAAATATGAATAAAACAATCAATATGAAAGCATCATTTTCTCCCTCAGAACTTAAAGAATATTGGAATAAACAGTTAGCAGGAGAATTACCTTTACTTAACTTCCCCACTACTTTACCGCGCTCTTCCATAAAAACTTATGATTGCTCCTCCTATACTTTTATAATAAAAAATAAACTAACTCGGTTACTCAAAGACCTGGCAAAGAGTGAAAGTGTCAGCCTTGAGAACCTGATTTTGGCAGCATTTAAAGTTTTACTTTACCGTTATACAAATGAAACAGATATTCTGGTTGCTTTGCTACTAAATCAGCAAGATAGACCTGAATTGGAAAGAGTTGGTAGTGACTTTACTAACGTAGTGGTATCACGGAATTTTATTTCCGAAAGTATTTCATTTAAAACCTTTCTGAATCAAGTTAGTCATAATGTTTTAGAAATCAGGCATTATCAAGACTACCCCTTTGCTTTATTGGTAAAGGAATTACAGTCAAAGTTTAATTCAAGCGATTCACCTATTTGTCAAGCTTCATTCAGTTTCCAGAATGTAAATCAACAGGAAAATATATCGAATTTCTTCGAGTCAGTAGTCAAAAGACAACCCAAAAACTGCGATCAAATCGAACTAGAATTTGATTTAAGCTTGGAAGTCATCCAGCTTTCTGAATCATTGCAGAGTTGTTTTTATTACAACAGAAATCTGTTAGATGAAACGACAGTTGCTCAGATAAGCAGACATTTTCAGAATTTACTAGAAAGTATTGTATCAAATCCAGAACAGCCAGTAGCTCAATTACCATTGGTGAGTGAAAGCGAACGAGAGAAAATATTGGTTGACTGGAATGCTACTCAGACCGATTATGACCTGACTCTATGTCTCCACCAATTAATTGAAGCACAGGTAGAGCGAAACAGTAATGCGATCGCAGTCTCTTTTGCAGGTGAACAGCTTACCTATCGTGAACTAAATCAGCGCGCAAATCAACTAGCCCACTACTTACAAACACTGGGAGTTAAACCAGAGGTATTAGTGGGTATTTGCATTGAGCGTTCTTTAGAGATGCTAGTAGGACTTTTGGGTATTCTGAAAGCTGGTGCAGCTTATCTACCCCTAGATCCGCGATTACCACAAGAACGCTTGGAATTAATCTTATTTGATTCTCAAGTGCCAGTGTTGTTGACTGATAATCAAAAGTTATTTGCTGATGATGAACATAGGAAGGTAGTCTGTTTACGTACAAACCAGGAAAATATTGCTAGCCATAGTGCATACAATCCTGTACCATGTGCCACAGCGAAAAATCTCGCTTACGTTATTTATACCTCTGGCTCAACTGGTAAGCCGAAAGGAGTGGAAATTCCTCACAGCGCTGTGGTCAATTTCTTAAAATCCATGCAATCTGAACCCGGTATCACAGAGTCAGATGTGCTTTTGGCAGTTACTACAGTATCATTTGATATTGCTGCTCTAGAACTATATCTGCCCTTAATTACTGGCGCTCAGGTGGTATTAGCTACACGAGAAGTAGCTAGTGATGGCAAGCTACTGAAAGAGCTAATTGATACTGCTGGTGCGACGATTATGCAAGCCACTCCAGCTAGTTGGCAGATGTTGCTTGCAGCGGGATGGAGTGGTTCTCCGCAATTAAAAATTCTCTGCGGTGGGGAAGGATTAACCAGCGATTTAGCACAGCATTTATTAGAAAAAAGTGCCGTTGTATGGAATCTTTACGGACCGACTGAAACTACCATTTGGTCAACTATCTCTAAAGTAGAAGCTGCCCAACTATCTCATGCTTTAGCTCCCATCGGTCGTCCCATTGCTAACACACAAATTTACATATTAGATTCCTATCTCCAACCAGTTCCAGTGGGAGTTATTGGTGAATTGTATATAGGTGGTGTTGGAGTTGCACGCGGTTATCTCAACCGTCTTGAACTAACTGATGAGCGTTTTATAGCTAATCCCTTCTCAGTGGGTTACTGTCTTTATAAAACAGGAGATTTAGCTCGTTACCTGCATGATGGCAACATTGAATACGTTAGTCGAATAGACCATCAAGTCAAAATTCGGGGGTTTCGGATTGAACTTGGGGAAATAGAAAACACTCTATCTGCTCATCCACAAGTGCGAGAAGCGGTTGTAATTACCCGTTTTGATCAATCAGAAGAAAAACAAATCGTAGCTTATTTTACTGCTAAACACGAACAACCAATCCCGGAAACCCTGCGTGATTTCCTCAGACAAAAGCTACCGGATTACATGGTTCCAATAGCTTTTGTGATATTAGATGCATTACCCTTGACTCCCAGTGGCAAAGTAAACCGTCGCGCTTTGCCAAAGCCAACAGTTTCTAGCTTCAGCCAACACAATGAATTTATCACACCGCGCAATGATACCGAACGGGGATTAGCAAAAATCTGGTCAGAAATTTTAAACATTCAGCCAGTAGGTGTTAAAGACAACTTCTTTGAAATCGGCGGAAATTCTCTTTCAGCAATCCACTTAATCGCTTCAATTGAGCAGCAGTTTGGTAAAGAATTACCTTTATCAACAGTCCTCACTAATCCCACCATTGAAAAGTTTGCCAACCTTCTTGATACCAGTTCAGATACTTTTGATCGCTCCCCTCTGATTCCCATCCAGCCAAAAGGTAACAAGCAACCATTTTTCTGCGTACATCCTGCGGGAGGGCATGTTATGTCCTACTTCAAACTAGCGCAATATCTAAGTACTGACCAACCGTTTTATGGCTTGCAAGCGCAAGGTTTTCATGGAGGAGAAGAACCCTTAACGCGAGTCGAGGATATGGCAAGCCTTTATATCCAAGCAATTCAGAAGTTTCAGCCTCAAGGGCCGTACTCTATTGGTGGCTGGTCATTTGGGGGAGTTGTGGCGTATGAAATGGCACAACAACTGCACGAACAGGGACATGAAGTCTCGTTGTTAGCAATACTGGATTCCTACGTTCCAATTCTATTAGATAAAAACAAGAAAATTGACGCTCCTTATTTGGTTGGTGCTCTTTCCAGGTATTTGGGGGGAATGTTAGGTCAGGATAATCTGGTAATGACTGATGAAATCAAGCACTTGAGTGTTGACGAACAAATTAACTACATTCTTGACAAGGCAATAAAAGTCAAAATATTACCCCCATCAAATCAAAACCGACGCATTGTTGATGTGTTAGTTGGAACGTTAAAGGCAACTTATTCTTATGAAAAACAGCCATATCCAGGAAAAGTCACCGTGTTCAGAGCCAGAGAAAAGCATCTTATGGCTCCCGATCCAACCCTCGTGTGGGTGGAATTATTCTCTATAATGGATGCGAAAAATATAAAAATTGTTGATGTTTCTGGTAATCACTACACATTAATTTTGGAACCTCATTTACAAGTTTTAGCAGAATGCTTGAAATCATGTCTGGAGGGATTCTAGTACATAAATGTAGAGACGTTCCGGACCGAACGTCTCTACGACGGTAGGTAGGTTTTTATTACTGTTAATTAAACGGACATGATATCAATTATCAGTCGCTGGAAGACTTTTGAAATTCCATCACCGTCAGGCTACTTCCTGTGTAAATGACATTTTCTAGTTGAAAGCCACTAGCTTCAAACAGACTCTTATATTCTTGTTCCGTGCGCCAGTAACCCCCTGGATTGGTTACCATCATCTGAACAGCAGCAAGAGCTGGTATCGTCCCATCTGGATATTCTACTGGGGCACCACGAGGTGGAACGAGTGTTTGTAGAAGTACTACCTTACCTTGTTTCGGGAGAGACTCTCGGCATCGAGTTAGTACCTTGATGGCGTCTTCAACACTGAATACGGAGAGGAAATACTTTATAACGATCGCATCTGCACCCTTTGGTATCTCTTCCAAAGCATTACCACCAATGACTTGCACTGCATCTTCATCAAGTCCCTGGGTTGCTAAAAAAGCAGGAGCTGTCTCAACCTCATGTGGTAGGTCAAACAATATGCCTTTACAGCCGAATTTGTTGACAATATGGGCAATCAGTGCGCCTTGATTGCCTCCAACGTCCATAACTGTATTAAACTGACTAAAGTCATAGACTTCAAACAGTGAATCAACAGCCTGATTCGTTAAAAAGCTCATGGCATTGTTGAACAGATTTCTACTATCGGGGTTTTCCGTCATGAAGAAGTCGTAGAATTTCTTGCCATGTGCCCTTTCAAAAGCTACTTCCCCTGTTTTCAACGAATTCCCTAGTTCCCTCCAAGCATCCCACATAGAGGGTTCTGTAATATGCAGCAGAAAATGTCCTAGAGAAGGCTCTGCATTTGTAATCAGTTGTTCTGAAAGTTCTGTTGCTGCAAATACACGTCCGGGCTTTTCTGCAAACACACCTAAATGAGCTAAAGCACGCAAAACAACATATAATGTTTCTACTTGTGTAGAGGTTGCTTTTGCGATCGCTTCTACAGTCATTGGTTCTGACTGTAAGAGGTTAGGTATCCCTAGGTTTGTTGCTATATAAAGGCACTGACTTTGCCAGTAGCCATAGATCATCTGAGCAAGCTTCTTGGATGCCGAAGTTGTTCCTAACAAATTCTATTTCTCCGTTTGAAAAACTTTATGCTACTTTCTATCTAGTCCCGAATTACAAAGCTCTAAATTCAGCAGTCTTCAAGTGGGTGAATATATCATTCAGGAGCCCCGATGAATGCAGACAAATGCAGACAAAGTTGTACTTTATTTGCATAAGAACCGTTATATGTTAGAGACTTTCAGAAAATCAAATATGCATTCTTAATTTAGTATACGGCTTATGTGGGCATCACCGTGCTAAAACGGGAAAATTAATTGTAAGTGATTGGCTGAAAAACCTGATTGAAAAGGGTTTCAGCGATACTTATTTTCCTTGACCTGGAAAGAATGCAACTTGTCAAAACTGGTCGCCGGCAACAAAAATTCCACACATAATCGCCAGTGAGATTGATATGCTGACACATATTGTAGAGACGTTCCTCAGGAACGTCTCTACGACGGTTAGTGTTTCACCGCTCTATAAAACTTATACAATCTTGGACAAAGCGCCAAAATGAGGTTTATTTCCTGCTTCAACCGGTCTAGAGCGGCAGATCCCGTCCACAGGCTTCCACGGCAGAGCTTGCCGCAGTTTCCGAATAATTTTTAATGTTTATCGAAGCGTTCAAGTCACGGTCAATACAAATGCCACAATTAGGACAGTCATAAGTCCTTAAGTGCAATGGCATCGCTTGACGATGACCGCAATTACTACAAAGCTGACTGGATGGATAGAACCTATCGATAACGATAACTTTACTGCCATACCACTCAGCTTTGTATTCTAGCTGTCTTCTAAACTCGTAAAAGCCAGAATCGGCAATAGCACTTGCTAATTTATGATTTTTTAACAAGCCTGCCACATTCAAATTTTCAATTACAATCTCACTGTGGTTTTTAGCAAGATGTGATGTCAGTTTGTGTGTGGCATTGTTGCGAATATCGGCAACGCGAGCATGAAGCTTGGCTATTTTTTGTTTAGTTTTCTCTCGATTCTTCCCTCCAAGTGTTTGTCTAGACATTTTGCGTTGCAATACTTTTAACTTTCTTTTGTTTGTGTGGTAGGGCTTAAGTGCTGGATATACAGTGCCATCGCTCAATGTTGCTAGTGTTTTGATGCCTAAGTCCACGCCAACCCGCCCAAATTTTTTGTCGGTAATTACTTGCTCTACCTCAACCTTAAAAGCAACATACCATTCTCCTGCTTTGCGACTAACATTTGCGGATTTAATTTTTTGATTAGGAACAGTTTCGTGTAAACGGATTAAACCAATACGAGGTAATTGGATAAAACCATTTCTAATGGCAATAGCTCCATCCAGATAAAAATGGTCATCAATAAATTTCTTCTTTCGTTTAGGCGTACCACTACCTTTAATTTTTAAGTAGCGCTTCCAAGCATTTTCTAAATCTCTAAGCGCTTGTTGCGGAGCGCACTTGGAGGAATTGTAAAACCATTTCTGTTCTGGCTTCACTTCGGCATTCAACTTCTTATGAAGGTCAATAGCTGACGGAAATTTTGGTAATGGTTCTCCTTTTTCCTTAGCCTTATTTCTAGCTTCAATACCTTGAAAACATTCTTGCAATCCCCAATTATATGCCCATCTAGCACAACCCGCATGTTGAGCTAATAAGGAGCGCTGTTTGTTATTAGGATTAAGTTTAGTTTTAAATCCTTTGAGCAACATCTTTGAGTTCTTCCACAATCTTTTTATTTTTATGACTTCTACTGCCATATAGTCGTGCTGAAAACACTGTAATTATTTCCAACACGTCAGTAGCTAAATCTTCTTCAAAGCTACTGTCCTCTGTTCTATTAATAATTACCACCTCCGTTCCAAATATTTCGCATAAAGAAAATATTAGTTCAGCGCCGAATCGGAGCAGGCGATCTTTATGGGTTAATACCAGTCTTTCTACTTTGCTTTCAGTAATTAGCCTTAGTAACCTCTTTAAACCGCGCTTGCTGTAATTCATTCCTGAACCTAAGTCTTCAATAATCTCAAACTGCCAACCACTTGTTGCACAAAATAGTTCCAACACCTCACGTTGACGCTTTAAATCTTCTTTTTGATCGTGGCTGGATACGCGACAGTAACCAATGGTGTAAGATAACTCACCTTTAATTCCTAGCAATTCAGACAAATCATATCGCCTGTGTCCACCTTCTGTTCTTTCAGGATGCAGCTTTCCTTCTGCTTCCCATCTATAGAGGGTCTTAGTAGACACTCCTTTTATTTTTGCGGCTTCAGACACGGTTAACTTAGACATATGCTGATTATAGCTCATTAAATGTCTAAGAATAAGAAAGATTGTCTAATTATTTTGATTCAGTATCACACCCCACGTCCCCATCAGGACTCTTCAAGCGCCAACCTGGTTTGACTACTTGACGCCCACGGGCTATTACCAGACAATCATCAGGGACATCTTCTGTGATAGTTGAACCGGCAGCGATTGTGACATCATTTCCTAGTGTCAAAGGGGCAACTAAAACGCTACTGGCACCTGTTTTAGTCCGATCGCCTATAATGGTCGGATGTTTTTTGACTCCATCATAGTTGGCGGTAATCGTCCCAGCACCGATATTCACCTGATTTCCCGCAGTTGTATCGCCCAAATAAGACAAATGTGCGACATTGGTGCGATCGCCTAATTTCGTATTTTTCAATTCCACAAAATTACCGATGCGGCAATTTGCCCCCACTTGTGCATGTCCGCGTAAATGGGCATAAGGACCAATTCGGGCGTTTTCCTCTACGGTGCTATCTGTCACCACAGAATACATCACCGTGACATTTTCACTTAAGTGGCTATTCTCAATTAAACTCCCAGGTCCGATGCGACATCCGGTTTGAATGACTGTATTGCCTCGCAAGTGAGTCTGCGGTTCAATAATTACATCTGGCTCTAATTCTACCGTGTCATCAATTGTAATGCTGGTGGGGTCGATGAGAGTGACACCTGCCGCCATCCATTTTTCTTTAACTCGCGTTTGCAAAATCTCAGATGCTGTTGCTAATTGTAGGCGATCGTTAATACCGAGAATTTCCTGAGAATCTGAGACATCAACTGCCATCACTTTGCCAACTTGAGTTACCGCATCGGTGAGGTAGTATTCTTTTTGGGCATTATTGCTCTTCAAATGTGGTAACACTTGCGCTAACTCTTGCCAATTAAAGCAGTAAATTCCCGCATTGATGCGGCGATTTTCTTTTTGGGCAGTAGTGCAATCTTTGTCTTCAACGATTTGTTCGACAATCCGATCGCTGTTGCAAAAAACACGTCCGTAGCCTTTAGCATCCCTCAGATGTGCGGTCAGGATGGTAGCAGCGTTGTGATTTTCTTGATGAGTTTGCAACAATTGTCTGATTGTTTCGGTGCGTAATAACGGCACATCACCGTTTAACACCAGTAAATTCCCAGTATAGCCTTCGAGGTGGGGGAGTAATTGCTGGATGGCATGACCTGTTCCCAATTGTACAGCTTGTTCGACAAACTCCAAATTTGGGTTTGATTGCATGGCTGTTTTTACTTCAAGAGCCTGATATCCGACAATCAGCATTTGCCGTGAGGGCTTCATCGGTTGTACACTTTCGAGAACTCTCTCTACTAGCGATCGCCCACCCAAAGAATGTAAAACCTTGGGTAAGTGTGATTTCATCCTTGTGCCCCGTCCTGCCGCTAAAATTGCTACAACTACCATAATTAGCTATCAGTGAATTACGATATAATAGAATATAAAGCCGTCCTTCCAGGACGGGGCTTTTACCCAAATTTTCGGTAAAATTTTATTGCTTGCTTGAGAAAATAAATTCTGTAAACTTTAGCATTAGTTTGGGGTTGCGCCAACCCTTAGCTGTTTCTTGCGCCATGACGCTGAGAGCTTCTTCTTTGGTGAAAGCTCTTTTGTAAGGTCGTTCGCTAGTTAGGGCATCGTAAATATCAATCATTTGAAAAACTTGTGCCAGATAAGGAATTTCATCTTGTTTTAGTCCATCGGGATAACCTGAGCCATCCCAGCGTTCGTGGTGGTGGCGAATTATCGGAATTACACCGCGCATACTCCGTAATGGCTGGCAGATTTTTTCGCCAATTAAAACGTGTTTTTTCATAATATTCCACTCTTCGGGGGTGAGTTTGCCACACTTTAGTAGCACCGCGTCAGGAATACCCACCTTACCAATATCGTGGAGATAACCTCCCCACACCAAATCTCGAATTTGGTTGCGTGAGAGATTGAGGAATTCTGCAAAAGCTTCTCCCAATGTTATCAGTCGTTCGCAGTGGTTGCCGGTGTTGGGATCGCGACTTTCAATCGCTTTAGCAATGGAAAATAGTACTTTTTCGGCATGGTCTAAATCTTCGTTTAAACGCTTTTGCCTGACTAAAGATTTAACCCGTGCTGCCAATTCTAAACGGTCAAAAGGTTTGCTTAAAAAATCATCCCCCCCAACTTCGATTCCTTGGATGCGCGATCGCTTATCATTCAAAGCTGTGATGAAAATCACCGGAATTAACCTGGTATGTTCATCCTGCTTCAGCAACTGGCATACTTGAAATCCATCGATTCCCGGCATCATTACATCTAACAAAATTAGATCCGGTTGTTTTTGTGTTACAAGTTCTATGGCAGTATAACCATTGTCTGCTTCAATCACTTCGTAACCTTCCATCGCTAAAAGGGCAACAGCTGTCATCCGACCGGCGGCATGATCGTCTACTACTAAAACTTTCGGCGCATCACAATCAAAGCCCTTCACTGTTGACCCTTTAGCTTGTAGCCTTGTCGATATCAATGAATTATCACTTCTATTAACATCAGCATTCATCCAAGAAGTCAAGACTTCAGTTTCTTTAGCCATCACGTTTTGTTCAGATAAGCTCAAGGAATTACCCTCAGCTTTGTTCAATGCTAAGGTCTGATTTGAACTGATACCATTGAGATTGCTTGAGGGGTTTAACCTACTAACAATTTCTTCGGTAGAGCCTATATACTTGGATTTCCATTGAGTCACAAAGGTACTCCAATAAAAAAGTTAACTGTGTTTTTATTTAAAATTTTTATTATTTAACTATACTCAAGTTCGCATTTTCACAAGCTTTATGAATTCTATTTTTAAAATATTTATTTTAATGCATAGCATGTGTTTTTATGTTTTGTTGAAACAATATAAAATAAATATAGCTACGAAATTTTCCACTGGTGCAATTCCAGTATGAGCAATTTTGGCAAATGTTAAATCAGGTTTTTTACGGATATTTATTAACATGGCAGCCCCAGAAAATTTTGTCCTCGCTAAAGTTAGATCAAAGTAAGGGATTTTTAGTTTAAAGTTTTTATTTTCCGCACTATCACACGCGCATTTTTCGCTTGATGAATGGAAAACATCTAACTATGATTGGCAGAATGTTGCAGTCATAATTTAGTTGTCTCATTAGTGATTTATATCACATAAATAGCTCTTATTTAACTATGATTGGCAAAGTTTCGCTGTGATAACTACCCCAGACACTTAGTGATTAATATCACACAAATAATTGGCATTTGGGCTGAACCTAGACACTCATTGGACAGCCTTGTGAACTCGTTCCTCAACACAAGAGCGACATTTTCAGATGTTCGCTTTTGGGGAGCGTCTCGTAGAGAAGCGTCTCCCCGAACCCTTGAAGGGGCATTCCTAATGAGTGAAAGAGTGTTTGTGAAACCTACAGTTTTCAAATAAATTATAAATTTGTGAAAAAAAGATAGATTTTGGGATTGACTTAAGCGCAGCCCGGGTTTTCAAGAAACGAGAAGTAGGTTCTGTGCGTACAGGTTTGCTGCTGCTCTTTTTCTCGTCGCCTAATGATAACATCAGAGCGATCGCTTAATTGGGGATCGTGGTAAAAAGACAAGGGAGAAATTTTTCCAAGTCGTCCTCCTGTCCCCCTGTGTCATTACCAATTAACAATTTTAAACTTTATGACTAACACTCAATTTTTTGTTTCTGCCGAATGGTTGTTTGCACACCTTGACGATCCGCAAGTTGTGATTGTGGATTGTCGATTTTCACTTGCCGAGCCAATTTTAGGACAACAGCAATATCAAGCAAGTCACATAAGTGGAGCTGACTATTTAGACTTAAACCAGGATCTTTCTAGTTCTGTGGGAGAACATGGAGGAAGACATCCTTTACCCAACCCCATTGATTTAGCGCAGAAGTTATCAGCAATGGGGGTAAAGCCGAACACTTTAGTTGTAGCTTACGATGATTCTCGACTTGCTTTTGCAGCTCGTTTGTGGTGGCTTTTGCGTTATTTAGGACATGAGCAAGTAGCTGTGCTTACAGGAGGTTTTGCTGGTTGGCAAAAAGCCGGGTATCCGGTCACAGATGTGATTCCTGAACCTCGGATAGCAACATTCGTCCCACAGATACAAACACAAATGGTGGTAGATAGGGAAGAAGTTAAAACTCGTTCACATTTGCCAGGAGTAGTGTTAGTGGATTCACGGGAAAGCGATCGCTTTTCTGGTGAACGAGAACCAATTGATAAAATTGCTGGACATATCAGCGGTGCTGTCAACTATCCTTGGCTAGAAGTTACAGATTCTTCGGGCTACCTACTTTCACCACAACAGCAAAGCG
The DNA here is from genome assembly GCF_025753815.1 of Plectonema radiosum NIES-515. Classification (GTDB taxonomy): domain Bacteria; phylum Cyanobacteriota; class Cyanobacteriia; order Cyanobacteriales; family Nostocaceae; genus Hassallia; species Hassallia radiosum_A. The sequence continues at coordinate 15,112 of NZ_JAOWRF010000112.1, forward strand.
ATCGCGCATCCAGGCTGGAAAAAGCAGAGGAAATTATAGTTTATTGCGGTTCTGGCGTTACCGCTTGCGTCAATTTATTATCTTTAGAACTAGCCGGCATTCAAAACGCTAAATTATATGCCGGCAGTTGGAGTGATTGGATTAGTTATTAGTTAGTTGTTAGTAGTTAGTAGATAAGTCGATGGGCATAAATAAACGCTCCTTAACGTAGTAACGGCTTAAGCCGTTAAAATCCAAGAGCGACGAGCGGTAAACCGCTCACTACGAAGAGCAAAGAGTATTTTAGGTTTAATTTAGCCCGCTTACTTAGTTGAATAACAACCAACAACTAACAACTAACAACTAACAACTTTTTTCAAAACTTACCTAATTCAAAATTGTAATTGAGACTAAAGAACCAGCCATCAAAATTGATATTTTGGTCGGTAGAACCACCTAAGCTTACACCACCTTGCAAGCTGACATTAGTGGAATCAGATATTCCATAAGTTAGGTGAGTGTATAAACGATGATATTGGTCTTCTCGTTGGCGCAGCGTAAAGTCTGACAAATTAAACTGATAGTCAAGACCAACTTGCAGCGATTTTAACCAGTAGTAGCTCAAAGAAAGTAACAAAGAATTGTTTATCCGGTTACGACTGTCTGGATCGGCAAAATTCAGACGCAATTCATAGAAACTGTCTAGCACCAACTTTTGAGTTAGGGGATCTCGGCGTCCTACAGACAAATGTACAGAATTTTCATTTAAAAAGCGATCGCCTGCCGAAAAGAAGTCCCCATCTTTAGCATAAAACAACTGCTGATTGCTCCAACCGAGTTCACCATACATCCGCCGTGATAGCTGTTGATAAATACTTACGTAGAATCTTACCTGGTTGTAATTAAATTGTGATTGATCTATGTAAAAAATCAAATTGCCATCAATTCCCGCACTTAAAAAAGTCTTAGATCCTAAGGCTAAAGGTGCAGAAGCTAGCGTCAGTCCAGTAAAAACCAAGCCATCCTGCATGCGATCAACTTCTGACGAAAAAATATTATTTGTTCCAAAAAATCCCAGATAACCTCGCAGGGAGCCTATGGGCTTAAACTTAGTTACGGGTTTTGCGATCGGTGGTGGTGGTAGTTGTTCTATTGGTGGTGGCAGATCTATAGGCTTCGCGATGATCTCAATTTCCAAAGAGCTATCTGACTCAGGTAATGTCATTTTGCCCTCTTGTAGCCGACGCATGAGGATGTCTAGTCTTTCGGAGTTACTTAAAGGCGGTTTCTCCAACAATTGATCTAATGGTGTTGGGGAAGTTTGGGGAAAATCGTTTGGCTGTCCTTCTAACTGTGGTGGTTGATTGCGCTGTTGAGGAGTGGTCAGAATGTTTCTTGGCTCTTCCCTTGGCACCGGATTTGGTGGGGGTGGGGGTGGTGGATTTGGTGGTGCCGGATTTGGTGGTGCCGGATTTGGTGGGGGTGGTGGGGGTGGATTTGGTGGTGCTGGATTTGGTGGGGGTGGTGGTGGTGTCTCAGATGGTGGTGTTTCAGTTGGGGGTTGCTGTGAGTATAAAAGCGAATCACAAAAATTGAAAGTGCTAAAAATTAAGGAGCCAACGCCATACAAACAGGAGTTATAGCGACTGGCGTTGCCCAGTTCAAGCCGATGATTAAAGTTAGGGGTTTCAGACGTTGTACTGAGTTGAAAGTACTTGATAGTTTCTTTCTCAGGAGCGATCGCTTTCAAATTAGTATTTTTATGATATAGCTGATGTGTTTCTTCTTTGACACCGATAGATGATATGATCGACAATGTCTGCTTGTTACGCTCTTGTGTATCTGAATTTGCAGTTAGCGCCGCATCTACTTGGATAATGCAACACAAGTTTGCACCACTACACGCTAAGAGAGTCGAAAATAATAGATTTTTCCGGAACTTGGGTTGCATCTTTAATCACGTTTGCCAAATTTAGACTCACAAGGTTACTAAGAAGTTCCAGCTAAAAATGTTAAATTTTTGAACTGGTTTCATCAGGGTACAAGACTTTTTCCTAAGTCATAAGAAAAAATCATACCTTCTACGCTTTCTCATTCAGATAATTTATGACTTATCGGAATAAGTTAAACGAAGTATGTAGTATAGTACATTTGCGTGTTTTACCTGGAAAATTTTAAGTAAAGTTTAGGGAAATATACGTAAACCAACTGGTTATAACAATTAGCGGGCTTAAACCTTTAACATCAGAATTTGTGTTGAACTGGCTTGGTATCAGTTAAATATTTAGAGATTCCAAACTATGTTGCGTAAATTATTACCACTTTTAGTCATTGGTCTGTGGGGAATTACGGTGGTCTGTTTGCCTAAAGAGGCAAGTGCGACAACACCTCTAACTCGTGCGGATATTGAAAAAATCCGCAACTTAGTACAACTGAAGCCAAAAAATAGACAGCAGCGTCCGGCACGTTCATCGGATGCAATGTTTCCTGGGGATGGAGTGTCTACAGGTAGAGCTTCTTTAGCAGAGTTGCGCTTCAACGATCGCTCTTTAGCACGAGTTGGAGAACAAGCAGTATTTCAATTTTTGCCAAAGACGCGAAACTTTAAATTATCCAACGGGACTGTATTGCTAGTGATCCCACCCAAGCAAGGGCAAACACGTATACAAACCCCAAATGCAGCAGCAGCAATTCGCGGTTCCGCATTATTCGTGCGCTATGACGAACAAACAGATACTACAATAGTGGGCGCACTGACCACTAGCGGTATTGAAGTTTCTAATAAAGATGCTTCCCAAAGTCGGGTACTACAAGCCGGACAGATGTTGGTTATAGTTAAAGACAGAATTAAGGGATTATACGAGTTCGATCTGAGAAATTTTTATGAGAGGAGCGATTTAGTTCGGGGACTTGATTTGGCTAGAAAAAAAGGTGTCCCAAGTGCCGATCCGGCGATCGCTCAAGTTCAAGAAGAAACCACCGCAGCTCTTGCAGCACAGAAGCCAATCATCGGTGCGGGAGTGATTAAAAACCCATCTTTTCTAAAGCTTACAGAGAGTTCGTCTACTTCGCCAAGTGCTGCCGATAACAACATTATTAATAAGAATTCCCCTGTAGAACCCTTTTCGGAAATAGGAGAGATCCTGTCAAATAACGGTAAGAAAAAAGATAATTTAAGCGAATCTACATCGGTTACAACTACACCAGTTACAACTCCACCGAAGATCGAGTCTCCTTCAACTCCACCGAAGATCGAGTCTCCTTCAACTCCACCGAAGATCGAGTCTCCTTCAACTCCACCGACGAAGATCGAGTCTCCTTCAACTCCACCGAAGATCGAGTCTCCTCCAACTCCACCGAAGAGCGAGTCTCCTCCAACTCCACCGAAGAGCGAGTCTCCTCCAACTCCACCGAAGAGCGAGTCTCCTCTAACACCACCCAAGACCAAGGCTCCTCCAACTCCACCGCAAAGCCATCTCCCTCCAACACCACCGAAAACACAGGATCCTACCACACC
>NZ_JAOWRF010000197.1 GCF_025753815.1 Plectonema radiosum NIES-515
ATGGGATTGTGGGGTTGTGGGGTTAATTATTTGATGATTTATTTTTTTGATTTTTCTAGCATCTCTTTTACAGCCATGTCTATTTCTCTCCCAAAATCAGCTATTTTTTCTTCAGGAATGAATTTACTGGTTATTCTAAAAATCATCGTGACAGCATTGGTAAATTCTTCGACAGTGAAACCTTGATTTTTTAATTGTTCAATCCTCATTTTTTGCATTCTTTCAGCATGTTTTCGCTCTTGTTCTAGCAATGTTGTTTTTAATTTCAAGAGTTCAGTAAGTGTGATTTCTTTTTGACTTAAACTCTGAGAAAGTTTTTTCTTGAGTAATTTATTTAATAAATCTAACTCCCCAGTTCGGCTTAGATTATCAAAATTTTCATCGACTAAATCATCAAATATAACTCCGTCATCAGATGTCGTATTCGTCGTTTTCAGGAAAATACTTTCTAGTTGTTGTATCCGCTTCTTTGAGATTGCCATAGTAATTTATTTCTTCTTCTAATTTTTCAAGTCTACTTTGTAGATGTGCGTCATGAGCCTTCCCTGCTACATTCAACATCGCCGTGATAGCGCTCACTCTCACTCTACTTGGCACTTCACTATCTAGCGCTATCATGCATAATTCTTTAGCAGCTTGTTGTGAATGAAGTACAATTTCTGCTACAGCCGCAGTGAACATAGCTGACATAGCCTCTCGCATCAAAGCTTTAAATCTTGGTAGTTGCCTCCATCTTTCTATACTTTTAATAGTTAGACCTGTGTTTTTTGCGACCGTGGCGGTGCTGTAACCAGCTAATATCTGAGTCAACGCAGAGTACTGTAATGGGGTCAAATCAGGTGTTAATTCGTCAGATTTTGTCATGTCTATTCGGTGTAAATTGTTAGGGTTTTAAATCGAATTATCAATCTCTAGCATCATTTGACACTAAAGATTGTTTATTCACCACTTGATTACTTCGGTTATGTCACCCCGTCCTTTATTGTCATATTGTCCAAGATTGTATTTTTTATTATGGTCATCAATGCTGGTTTGATGCTCTTTCATCCATACTGATACAGCTTGTCCATTACACCCCGATATCTGTCTTAAGCCTTGGTTATTCACACACCAGCGCTTCTCTGTAGCTGAATCGTTGTAAGTGGTGATAGCTTCAAAAGCACGGCGTATCTTCTCATTTACAGCATCTTCACCACGTAACTTTTTTAATGATTCAGTGTCAATATCTTGTAAATTTCTCTCAGGTTTTTGGGCTTTAGGTTCCGGTTGCTTATCTAGCATTTCTAACAATTTACTGATAACTGATTGTTGATTTTCTAAACCCCATTCGGTTTGTAATTCTTTGATTCTTGCGAATGCTTCTGAGTCCACACTTACTGATTTACGTTCTTTTCTCGTGTTAGTTTCTTCTGTTTTTTCAATGGTTTTAGTTGTCATAATTTCCTTAGTTTCGATTGGTGTAAAAGTAATTTCAGGTGTGTAAGGTACTTCGCTATCAATGTAGTAATCGCTGTAGCCTAGCGTTGTTACCAAGTGCATTAAATCGCGGTCGGATACTTTAGCGGAGTCTACAAAGTGACCTATCGCACGGCTAGCCCACAGGAGACGATTAATATTTTTAGGACAATCGCGCTCTGTAATCAAGTTGACGTAAACCGCTCTAAGCGCTTTGGGGTTTAGCTCGGTGTCTTTTTGACGTTTGGGTAATGAAGTAAAGTTACGCTGAACAACACGTCTTAAGCTATTGCCTCTACGGTCATCAATACTCGCGTTGATTTGTTCGGCGTAGGTTCCCTTAGCTGTTTCAGTTTTGACAAATTCTAAAATTTCCTTGGTTTCTGGCATCGCTTGAAATCGCTCAAAAGCTTGCAGGAAAGAGACAGCGGGAACTAGTAAGCCAATACGGTACTCGGTGCGCTCATCTTCTGCCACGTCATATTCTCGCTTTTTTGCTTGCCCTCGAAACTGAACAAAGTAACCAGGCTTGAGGTAGGCGGGTAACTTTTCTTCTAGGGTGAAGCTACCACGGGCTAAAATCTCAATCGGTCGTCTACCGCTAGCAGCTATCAAACCTATCGCCAATTCGTGAGGGTCACTACTTTGGAGCAACTTAACAGTGGTTTCCAGATAGTCATTTACTGGTATTTCTTGCTGGTTTTCTAGGCGGTCTAGTACCACTGTCTTAGTATTGATGCCGTCTTTACCGTTGAAATTGGTATCGGCGATGCCTGTAAATTTGAAGTGTAGATGACGTTTCCAGTAGCTACCATCCGAGCGAGTTTGAATATATGCGTTTTCACCTTCTGTTAGGTTGTCATCGGGAATCGCTGTAATCAGTTTGTTATATGGGGTTAGTTTGTTGACGCGGGTTTTAGGTTTGTCGGTTTCATTGAATAAGTCATCGGTCAAGGTTTCGCATACGGTCTTGATTTCATCGGGATTGTGTAGGTCTTTGATGCGGTCGAAGTACTCTTGCGGTGTCATGTCCGGTTACGTTGTTTTCTTAACTGGTTTTATAATAACGTAACTGGTTATGATGTGTCAATACTTTTTATCAACTAGTTGACAAATAAAAACCCGCCATTGTGGACGGGTTGTAGTGGTAAATAGAGTGTTATTGATGGTTTCTTGTTTATAAAAATTCTTGCAATTCTTTCAATAGTGTTTGATTATCTTTCCATATACTGATTTTTCCATCACGATAGATTTTGGCAATGAATGGTGCGGGGTTTTTCCGAACAAATTCTTGCATCAGTGTAATTTTTTTAATAAAATATCTGCCATCTCTTTACCGGATATACTTTGGGATGCAAAAGCAAACATTTTAATTTCAGCGCGTGTTACAGCCATTCTTTCTAACATATTTTTACCGATGCTACTATCTTTAGTCAGAACAACCCATCCTCTTTTACCTACTTCTGGCAACCAATCTACATCTTGTGCGCCTTGACCAAAATGTGCATCGTGTATTTCAACATTTACGCCTACTTTACGAAGCGTTTCTACAATACATTTATTACCTAGACACCTATCTATAAAAAAGGTAATAGATTGAATATCGGTCATACTGCAACAGGCAGTTCGCTACGAATAGCCTCTTCAATTTTGAAACGTTCACATTCATAATCATATACAAGGTCGTCAATTGAATCACCAGCCTGATATCGCTCTGCCAAAACACGAGTAGGAATACCTGTTTCTGCAATCACAAGACGACCAAAAGCTACTCTAGGATCTATGACAACTATACGTGGGTTGTTTTCTTCAACAGAACGTGTAAACGGATAAATTTTAATTGCAAGTCCCGTATCGTCCGGTTCGATTCGTTCAAGATGAGTATTAAAAGCTTCTTTCATCTCAATTATTCCACGTTTAGAGGCATTAAGGAGACTACCGTATCGCTCAATGAAAAGGTCAACACCATCAGTACGAAAGCTTTCATGTGCTAGAGGATGGGACACTTGAAACTTTTCATTAATGTAGTCAAGAGCTATTCGCACCTGATCCAGTTGAACTTTGTGGTTTTTGCGAATTGCACGAAGAATGTGTACTTCTATTAAGTTGGTAAATGAAAGCAATCGTGGTTTAATGTTTTTAATTTCAATAACAGGTTTAAAGAATTTAGATCCATTTTTAGTCGGATAATGCCTTCCCACTGTCCAAGTTCTAATTGTTCCCGCAGGAACACGCAAGTATCGAGCAACATCACCAATAGAGTATGTAGGTATATTTCTAGGGTCGCTTTCTCCATAAATATCTGCCATAGTTTTTTGTGTGAATAGGGTTATTGTCATTATATTTTTTGGTAATGAAATAATAAAGATTACGTGTATAAAAGATGACAATCAATATCTCAGTTTTTTAATTTGATAAGTTTTATTTGGAACCGGGTTCAATTTAATCTGACTGTTTAAAATCGGGGATAATAAAACCCGCACTATATTTATGCCTAAAAAGCCCCACTTTTTATCGTGTGGCAAGTGGGTATATTGGCAGTTTTTAACGACTTCCGCACAACTGATCGCAATCACCGGAAAGTCACGTAAAGTTTTAATTTCTGTTTGAAGCTAAAAGTCTCCTATTACCGCTTCAGAATTACAGACTCTAGCAAGTAAATTTTTAGATGCTGTAGAATCAGCCGTTACTATCAAAGTATCTTCATACTCACCACCTTCATATACTATTGTTTTAGTTGCAATCCAAGAAGGGGAAGCCGCAACACGAGCGTCAAAATTCAATCTTGTATCTTTTTGCACTTTTCCAAATCTGCACCAGGGGGTTACACCAGTGGCATAACTTGCAGATTCGTCAAAATATAATTGATATTTAGAATTTCTAGTTGGTTTTGTTTTGGTTACGACGTAATGAAAGCGTCTATTTCCGTCTTTTTGAATCTCTACGTGATTAGCGTCTAAATACAGTTTGACACCATCATTAGTTCTACCGGGTATTTCTTGATAATCGTGGAACACTGCTTGAGCTTTGTTTTGAAACAAATTTAGTAATAGTACAAAAGTCAGCAATACTTTGGGTAATCTCATTTTTTAACATCGATAATATTTTATATAAGTAGTTAAATATAAACTATCGTGTGTAGACAAAAGTATGTTTGTCTTTATACTAAAAACACAAAAGCTTTTAAATAGGCTTACTTACCAATATCAAGTAGTTCATATCTGATAAAAGCTTCTCTACCATTACTTTTTACAAGTATTAGAATCATTTACAGCAATGTCGTCTAAAATGCATTTCCTGACATTTTCGCCAACAGGACTCAACATCGCCAAACTTGCAGCCGCTCCTAAAACCTGTTCGTCGCTGACTTCCAAGTATTTCTGTAGCTGCTCTAAGTTCCTATGCCCGGATATCTCCTGAATCACTCGTAAGGGAATACCAGCGTTACTCATCTGGGTTAACGCTGTACGCCTAAAGCTGTGTGTCGATACACCAATTATCCCGACTTGTTTACAAGCTTCTCTCAATATCCGAGCGGCTGAGTCATGGCTAATATGTCCGTCACTGCGACCGGGAAACAGATAAATATCACCGCTAATCGGATAATAATTATTCAGCAATTGGCGTAAATCTTCAATCACTGGGATAGATCGCGTTGCTAACTTGCCCTTAGTGTTGGCTTTGCGAATTATCAGCCGTGGTCTAACTTTGCCGTTTGCGGTGTAAATGTCTTCAGTTAGCAGGGTGCAAGCTTCACGGATTCTACAGGCGCTAAACAGGCACACACCAAACAAGGTTTTATCACGCTCTGAGGCTAGTCCATTGCTAAAAACTAGCTGTATCTCTGAAGTATTGAGAATTTTGGCGCGACCGTGCCTGTTGATTTTCATCGCTTAAACAAAAACTGCTGTAACCCACAAGGTACAACAGTTTGAGGTATTATTTTCCGGAACTATGTTTTTAAGCAGCTTGTTGGCGTTTTAACTCTTCTATCAATGCCCGACACTGCCTACTAGCTTGTATGGCTTGTCCATGTAATTCGAGCTTGCGCTTGCGATTTTCCTTTGGCTCAAGTGGTATAGCTCTTGCTTGATTGCTTAATGTGGCTGCTAGATGACTGTATTCCTTGATTTTGGCTTTAAGCTCATCCATAATTCATTCCTCATATTCCGCTATCACAACTTCTAAATTCTCCATCTGCTGATATAGTATATCGGCTCTGGCTTGAAGCAAGTTCGCATCTTCATAATCGCCTGAGTCTACGGCATCATCTGATAGACTGTTTAACTCCTCTACTATTTCATCCAGTCTGTCGTACACTCGCAACAACGCTTCAATTGTTGATTGTTTCATTTTATTTTCTCTGTAGCACCCTTTGGTTGAAATTGTGGTACGTCCGATTGCATTGTATGACCTAAGAGTATTACTACACCTAACAGCGCGATTAATCCTCCGGTGATTGCTTTCACTGGAATCTCTGAAGCCTTCCACCGCCTAGCCTCATATTTGTTAAAAGCTAGATGCACCATTGCTAATTGCCACGGCATGAGGTCAAACCATTCTCTTGACTTCTCAAGTTTGACGTTACAGGCTTTGAACTGTTGATGTATAGCACTTTCAACCGTTGCCATATCCTCAACTTCAATCATCCTAACTACGAGATAATCTGTGGGCGGTTGGTTACTAATTAATGTGTCAAGCCTTGATTCTGGGTTCCGGCTGAGTCCAATCTTGTACCGTCCTAGCACGCATCCAGGCAACCATCCATGAAAACCCTTTGCTTTAAACAAGTAGATATACCCAGCAATATTGTCGTTGCGTTGATGCCATGTCATAGAATTTAGGTGTCCTTGCGAATTGGTAAGGAACGATAACCTGGGGAAAGTTTGACCACCCGCCCCAGGCTTTTGATTACAAGTACTTCATACCTGAGACATTAATAATGTGGGGGTTTTCCAATACCTCACAAGTACCGTTACCTACTCCAGCGGTGACAATCTCAGTAACTTTCGCGGCTATAATCTCACTTGCGAAACCACCGCCAGTACAATAAATCGCGCCACCGCTTACTAGTATCTGAGAAGATTTTGTGAGAATATCAGCAATACTTGGATTATCAGCTATCCAGTTACTCAAGCCATCAGTCACGCTTTCTGCTATATTTTCAGTCCGACCGCCTACCCGATAAGGAACTAAAAAGCCTTCATTTTCGCTTTTACAAGCCTTTAAAGCTTCAAAGATACTGTTTAAGCTTTTAGTCTCTCCACCAATATCGGTTTTATTCAAGCTTACAAAGATTTGACTAGCTAGATTTTGCATTCCTCCCCCACTGGCAACACTCCGACTAAGCACTTTAGGTAATCTCCTACCAATACCGTAAGATGTCAGCGTCAGGGTTCCGCCACCGAGGTCAAGTATTGCAAAGTTAGTTATTCCATCTGGTAAAGAATTCCTTGCCGACAGCGCCGCGCCATAACCTTCACTGTAGATAAATTCAGACTTCAGATTTTTGAATTCGACAGTGAACTCTCGACCGCGATAATTAAACCCCTCAATACCGTTTAAGATTTTGCTGATATCACCTTGGTGATTACTGGATAGACTGAGTAGCTTGATATCCACACTTAAGCGAATTGGTTTTGTTTTGTAGCGACTGCGTTTGTCTTCCAGGATGTCATCAAGGAAGTCTGAATCGCTGGTAAGTGCGCCAAGTACCCAGACATCAAGCCTCTTAATCTTGTTATCCTTCTGAGCCTCAACTAATTCGCCTAGTACTGATTCACAACCGCGACCGACTACATAATTTTTCTTTTTGTACTGGAAACAACCCGACATACCAGAGGGTAAATCTCCTTTGATTTCCTTGTAGACGCTTTCAATGGTTGACTCGTAGCCATTTAACAGGAACTTGATACGCTTACTTCCAGCATCAAGGATTAGTGAGCAATCAATAGTAGGATTCTTGCTCTCTCTAGGCTTACTTACTTTTGTAATTTTTGGTTGTTCTATTTGTAACACTGTTAAATCTTGTAATGGTTGTTGAGTCTGTGCGCCGTTAGCCTCGATATTCATAGTCGTTCCTTTTTAAATTGGTTAATTTGTGCTTGTCATCCGCATGTTACGCGCAGTAGTACGCTTTATTGAGAAAATAAAAAATGATTGCGACTGAACTATTAGGAGAAAATTAAGGTAGTTGCTATTAGTTTGGTAACTGTTAATAAAAGCACTGATAAACAGTCTTTGATTTTTTACTAACATTAATCGTGTGATATCTCTCAAAAAACCCCATACCCCGTATAGGTAAAATCCTGTGTGATATCTCTCAAAAATCTTTACGCAAAATCAAGGGTTTCAGCCGTCGGTGTGGGATATGTGTGTGCTTTATCTAAACCATCACACACAATCACAACACCCAATATTTTGCTAATTACTGTTAGCTAATCCATCTTTTTGGTTTTTCAGAGCAGGTTTTACATGAATAATATTGCTCTCCTTTGGCATTAGTCCCATTTTTAACTACCGCACGACTTCCGCAATGGGGACACACAATATCGTTAACGGGAGTTTCCACAATCGCTTTTTGTGTTTGCGTGTCAACACCCATTACATCGCTGTAGTCGTAACTATCGAATACAGGTAGTTGAATGAATTTTGGCAGTCCGGTCAACGGCACGGCTAACGCAAAACGATAAGCACCAGAGTCAGTGAAGATATCCAAGCCCAATTCTTCATTCATCCTGTCGCAGTACTCTTGAATCTTCCGATATTGGTTGAGCAACTTAGTCTTATCTTCCGTGGTTAAGGTGGTTAGCTTCTCTATAGCAGTTCCAGCGTTAGTAACAATATGAAGCTGCACAGCATTATTCCAGTTGCTATGAGTCATACCCGGTACTTCATTAGCATCAGCAGATTGTCCGATGTAAATAACTCCCACATCAGCGTGAGAACCTTCTTTCAAAGAAACCTTAATTAAGTCGCGGAACTTAGCACCTTCTTTCAACTGGGTAACTGTATTGTCAACTTCATCAAAAATGTAAAGAACGAATTGATGATTATGTCCATGTCGGCGGTCATCGATTAACTGACAAAGTTCTTTCATTCCTTGCAAATTGTCTTCATGGCTCATCCCTGCTTTGGGCATATCCCAATAATCTTTTTTACTTCCGTGCTGTGGATCGTAAAGTCGAATTTCACCTTTGCCTTTGCGCGACCGCATGATAGCCAGTGCCAAATTTTTAGCTGTGGGAGATTTACCGCCAGTGCTACCAGCAGTAATTCTTACTCGTTCCCATCGTTTGACATAAGTTTCAAATTTGCTAGCAGGTATCCAGATTGCATCTATATCTGATTTGGCGGTGTCTTTCTTCTCTCTGGCTTTCCAAACTAGACTAGCTACCATTAATCCTTTGTCAGCGTCCCAATCAAAAGTTATCGGTTTAAGAGTCAAACACAATTGCTGTAAAGCATCTGAATGTTCGTTTAATTCCTTGAAAACAAGGGTACGCGGGTTATTGTCGGTGTGGTAGTAGATTTTTGATTCATAGACATCGCCAGTAGTAAAAGCGCGGTCTAACTTTATTCCCTTGCTCCAAAAATATTGGATGATGATGTTACCCTTTGTTAGTTCGTTGCTACCTGTTGCTAGTCGCCATACTTGCGGCTGATTAAGCTTATTTAGCTCATCTTTCAAGGCTACTTTTTCTAGTGCCAAGCTTTCTATTTGGGCGATTAAATCAAAGACTTGACCTCTCATTTCTTCTAGGGAATTAACATTGTCTTCCAACTTTTCGCCTAAATTATTAAGCTGATTCTTCTGGAAAGAATTATATTCACCTAATAAATCCTTGGCTTTATCTTTTGGACAGTGAGTAGTTTTCATGTCCGCTAAAGTGGTGTAGGCATCTTCCAGAGAGCGTCTTTCATCAAGATTCAGTAGGTTTCTAAACTTAGTCTTTAATGCTGTTTGCTCATCCACAATACGAGAATAAATGCTCAAAACATCGGTGACGATATCAGATAAATCACCGTCAATAACTGAGATATTTTTGAGTAATTCGCAGTGTGTGTCGTAGTGAAGTTGTAACTTATCTTTGAACGGGATTAAATTAGCATGGATGGCTTGATAGTCTTCGCTCTCCAGTTTCTTGTTAATTGACTCATCCAAACTGTTAAAAAATTTGTAAATACGTTCGTTAAGATGTTCCGAAATAAGTCCTTTAAAAACGTCTATTAATTCCTGGTATCGAATATCCTCACACTGCAACTTATCTTCTAATTCTTGGGTTTTGAGTTCAAAATCTACAACTAACTGCTTAACCTTACCTTGCAGAATTTGGATAGTCTGATTCTTCAGATTGATTTCTTCAGTGGCTTGATGTAAGTCGTCTTTGAGTGTTTGGGATTGTTTCAGTAGTGCTGATTGTTCCTCATATTTTGTGTTTAATGTCTTCCATTCCTTCTCATGTTTCGCGACGATATCAGCTAATTGGTTGTTAGCCTTATTATGGTTACTTCTGCTAATAAATTCGCTACTAACTGCCAAAGTTCCACTAGCAATGATGATATTTAATGCTAATGGTTTCATGTTATCTTCTGATTTAACAAAGCTGAGAACACCACCAAGGCATAAGAGAGAAGCTACGACAGTAAGACCGCGTGATGCAGATTTAAGTGAAATATTCATGATTACTCCTAATAGTTTAATAGAGGGGAATTTCACCCCTAATACGTGTTCTAAAACTCAACTAACCGCGCTTCTAGTTCCTCTCGCTTGATGTCGTTATCTCTGTGTGAACCCTCAATCACTAAGCGGATACGGTCGTTTTTAGTGCCTTGCAATTGGAATTTTAAATCCCATTCATCCTCAATACCATGAGTGAGATTCATGGTTCCCTGTGTGGCTACACGTTGCTGATACAGTAACTCTTCAGTCTGTTCTAGCTTGGATTGCTCTGTCTGATATTTAGTATCAGCAATCTCGTTTTTAACCAGTTTTGTAGCTGTCTCAATGCCCACAGTGGAGAAGTCAACAAAATCACCCATTAATCGGCGTTGTTCTGTGGCAACTGCTACGACTTTTCTACCCTGCTTAATCTTCTCTAATCGGACTTCGAGAGCATTGTTTTGACGCTGGATTTTGAGTTTCTCCCGGTTAGCGTCTACCGCTTTCATCTCTGGAATATTGGCATCAGCAGCGTAGGGATTAGAGCCTAATAAATCGCTGATTTCAATTTCTGCTACCCCATACTTTGAGGCAATTTCAGAAGCTTTGTTTAAGGATTGTTTAGAATCATCAGTTACAGCACTGCTACCACCGCTTACAGCTTGGCGTACAGTTCTAGCAGCGCGTTCTACTGTCTTTACACCTTGGGCTACGTTTTTTACTCCATCAACAACGGCATTAACAGCGTCAGCGGGTTTCTGGAAACGAGATTTTACCCTATCAAAAGCTTTTTCAGCGTTCTCATGGCTTTGTTCCTCAACAGTTTTACCTTTTTCAGCGGCGTAGCGCTTAGACCCGGTGAGCGATCCATTTTCTTTTTTCTTTACTGGCATGAGATAATATCCTTAGTTTCGTTTGTGGTTTATTGCGGAACTGTGGCAGGATTGGCTTTCCTCCTTTCCTGCCATTGATTATTTACCAGAGAAAAACTCTGCTTTATCTCGGATTAATTGACAATATTGTGACTGTAAATCGTTATCAAGACAGTGATTTTTAGTGGGTGCAACAACGAATTTACCAATACTAAAACATGTAGCACCTACTAGGATTAACTGCAAGAAAAAACGTATGTTGTCTGTTAGTATGTACCCCGATTTTTCTTTCAATTGGTTCTGATATTTCACAGCTTTGAGCAAGAATTCCATCATTTTTAATTCTTCGGTAACATCACCACCAACACGGACTTTACGGTAGGTTTCTTGTTCAAGTATTCGTAGTTTTTCATCCGTTTTTATCAGTCCTAGCTGATAGGATTCGCGGTCATGTTCGCGGGTTGCTTCGGTCAATTTCAAGTAATAATCTGTAAGATTTTGAAGTGTTTTTAATGGTTGCATGGTGTTTTTCCTTAGAAATTCTCTATTAAGCTAGCCAGTCGTAAAATTGTTTCATCAGCTTGGTTGTTGATGTGATTTTGTTTGTGTGTTGGTTGGAATGCTGGCTCAAATGTAGAAGAATCGAAAGCGTAGCCGATGGGTGCTTGCGGTTGTTGTGGTGTAGGTTGTGGTTGTGGCTTATTGCCGAAAGCGTACCCTAAACCCTTACAATCTAAAATCAGGTAATTGCAAATTTCAGCTAAATCAGAGATTCCCATCTGTGCGCCAATTGTTTTTAAAAATTCAATGTTGTGAGCGCGGATGGTGAGGCGTTGAGATTTTTGTGCAGACATAGTATGATTTAGGGGTGATTTCCTTGCAGGGAATTGATGTAGAGTCCGGGTTTTGGTTGCGAGCCTTGCCCGGACTTTTGATTTAAGATTTTTCTACGATTTGAGTTACTTTAAATTCATTAAGATTTTCTCGTAGAATTGCTAAATTTTGTTCAGTATTGTCGTGAAAAACTATGTAGAATTGCGCTGGTGTATTAGGCTTAAAACCGATTCCAATACCGCCCTTAAACTTGATTTTGTGTAGTCCTTTTTCCAGATAGTCATAAATTGCTTCAGCTTGAGGGGAGTGTACATTAAAGGTTTTAGTTGTCATCGGGTTGTATTTCGTGTAGTTTATGTAGTGTTTTGTAAGCTTCTGTATCGTAATCGTTCACTACAGGTATGTGATGATGCTTTAAGTCAGGATTACTTTTTAAAAAGTCGATAGCCGCACCGTAGCTTGAAAAAGTACCGTGAGATGTGTTGAGATTGCCAGTTAAAACATTTAGCAGTGTTTGTGGTCTATCCCATGCGGACATGTGTTTTTCCTCATAAGCCAGAATTGCTTGGGCGGTAGTTTCTGAATCAGCATCAAGGATATTGCGGTAGGTTTTGTATTTGTAAATTACATCCGCAGGTTTATCCATTTTTACGAAAGTAGGTCGTGAAACACCACGTAAAGTACCTTTAAATAATTCGCCACAATGTAAGCAAAGGTGTGTCCGGTGTGGGTCGATAGCCCATTGATCAATGTCGTGATGAGCTAAATCGCATAGTGGGCAGTTGAGGTTTTCTACAGTGATTTCCATTTCGTTATCTCCAAATAATTCAAAGGTTTAAAGTAATTTTGTAACTTCGTAATTGCAAGCTGGCACGGCATACCCGCTACCGTAGATTTCTGTGAATTCTCCATCTACTGCTTTAACTAATAAGAAACCAAAATCGTTATCAGATAAACCGATATGAGATAGTGTCGCGGCAACGTCTTGTGAGTCTGTAATTAAAGCGTAATCATCGGAATTAAAGTCTCTGACGTAATGTGTTGTCATGTTGTTAGGTCCAAAATCAAAAGAGTACTGAGTGATATCGTAAAGGGTTGTAGGGTCAGGCGTTTGAGATTCTAGACAACAGTAGGGGTATTCGGTATCCATTTTATTTCCTAAAATTTTGCTAAGTAATCGAGAATGGCTCGTAAATCTTCCAGGCTTAAATCTGTGATCGAGTAGGTCTCTTGATTGGTTAGTTGGTAGTCTTCAGCGCAATGGGTACGGTAGGCGGTGATTGTTTCCGATAATTGTTCGCTGAGAGATGTGATTTTAGCTAGTAGGTGTGCAGGGTGATTTTCTTCAGGGTTCATGAGTTATCTATATATTGTGCGGTGGTGTGTCGGGCTTAAACTCGCTCGGTGTTTGTAAAGGTTCTCTCCCTGTCGGTTGCGGTTGTTTGCTCTCTAATCCTTTAATATAGCTCAAACTATGCGACTATATTACTACTCGACTATACTAATATCTGATAATAAACCTGTCAGAGTATAATAAACTCTGATACTCGACTATACGAGTACTCGGTTAATATAGAGAGATAGTAAACATGAGTAAAGTTATGATTTGCCGATTAAAAAAATTAATGGATGAAAAAGGGTTAAATATTGCCCAATTATCCAAAGAAGTAGAAGTGACAGAGAATGCTATTCGTGGTTATTCAAAAAATAGTTTTAGCCGTATCGACTGCCAAGTAGCAATTAAATTGTGTAGCTACTTTCAAGTTGAAGTAGGTGAAATGTTTGTCATTAAAGAGGTAGTTGATAATGATTAAAAACCAAAACCCTATTACATATTGCTGTAACAGGGTTTTGGTTAAATATAAAAATTTCGGTGTATAGTCATATTTTACAACTAATTTACCTTTATGTGTAAATACTTTCTAATAGCAGATGTATACCCAGTCAAGCTTTTATCAACTAGTTGATAATTTCTCATGTGTTAATTATTAGACAGATATAAAAACATTAGGTAAATAATGAACAACGCAATAGATATTGAAAACCAAGTATTCCCTGTTGAGGAGTACCCGCTTCCGCGTAGACTTTCTGATTTTGATGATTCATTATCAGCACGGAATTATCTAATCGAGCTACCACAGCGTATGGCTCTTAATTGTGGGGAAAATACAGACTTACGTGATATGAAAGCTGCTGTAGATAATACGGCATTGCTAAGTGAGTGCTTTAAAAAACTTGCTAAATTACCCCTCCCTAAATGGATCGCGCTAAGGGAAAAATACGGTGAGCAAAAGAACAGGCAAGATTAAAAGCAACTATCAACTAGTTGATAAAAAATTGAGGTTTGTATACCCACTTTTTAAACTCATCAACTAGTTGATATAGATTTTTGCTTTGGCAAGTTAATGTGCAACAGATGAAGACTGTAATTTTGATTCTATAGCGGCTAATCTAGCTGACAGTGTTAAAAATTGTTCCTGCACACCAGTTTTACCCATAGCCGCTCTTAACGCACTCATTACAAATTCTGATTGCTGCATTCCGTTTGAAGCTGCAAACTGTCTTATTTCTTCTAATTCTTCAGGACTGATACGAACAGTTAAGTGTGAGTCTTTTCTAGCCATTTTTAATAATAGTCCGGTTTATTTTTACTGTAACACATTGTTAGCACAAAAGTTAATCCGATGTTAATCCATTGTGTTACACTTAAACAACTGGCATATAATGGGTTACATTGTTAGTCCATTGTAATACATTAAAAGGGTGAGTAAAAACACAACCAACCTCGCACCATAAATGAGGAATTGTCTTAACACCTCTATAAAAACTAGACACACAAACTCTAAAAATCTCAAAAAACCTAAAACAATGACAACCATATCTTCTAAAACCATGCAACCTGAACAAGAATTCAAACGTGCTTTTGAACCCTTAACCAGTCGTAAAGATGGTAAAGCTCAATTGACTTATGCAGGATATCAGCACAGCATCAATAAAAATGGTGGAGCATTCTTAAAAATTGTGTTTTCTGTTTTAGATGTGACGGGTAAAAATCCTGCAAACATTACTGTACTTTCTTCCTATCGATACAGCGATAAAAATGTTTTAGGAAGATTACTTACACTTATGGGTTATTCTCATCAATCTAAAATAGTAATTGCTGATGCTGATGATGAATTCGGACACATTGTTGAGGAAAATTTAGAAACAATTTATGATTTTTTAGATGAACAAAAAGGACTTGTTTTTAAAGCTTTTTGCACTGTTTCTGAATCAGATACTTTCTACAGAATTGATGTCAGTTCTATCGAAGCTTGTCTTGATAAAAATGGGAAACACAAACGCGCTTATGAAGCTTCTGAAGGTATTGGTAATGAATCTTTGAGTATCGATATTGATGCCCAAGGTGGAGACAACTAACATCGACTGGTAAGTAAAAAGCGGTTAAGTAAAGGTATTTGACCGCTCACCAAAAATATTCTTTTTCTATATTACTTACTTACCAGTCTCCTAACCAATTAAATTAAGGAGACTTTTAACATGTGTACATATACTACAATTGTAACCTCGTTTGACGATGATGACGATGAATTTGGCGGTTTAATGGTCGATATTGATGTGTTAAAAGCCAAGTCCGGTGTAATTGATGAAGACGATGAATTTGGCGGTTTAACGATTGATATAGAGGTACTTAAAGCGAAATCTGACAACAATATCCAACAAGAAATTGAATCAATAGTAAAAACAAACAAAGATAAAACACTATCACAAACAGTATCAGAAGTACTAAACCTTCCTATTGGATGGGATGAATTAGGATGTGATGCCGAATATATCCCACAAACAAACTACCCTACACTTCCGTTGTGTATTACTCTTTTTAGTGGTAATAAAAGTGCCGAATATCTTCATCCTGAAAGTCATCCAGGTAAACATTCTGCGGTCATGGTCGATGTCAAACGTAAGATGAAAATGATAGGAGAGTTACAAAGTTTAAGGGTGTTCAAAACTCCTTTTGTAATCTTGGATTTTCTCAACGATGTCTATAACATTCAATGGAGACCAATTAAAGATTTACAACGTAAACGAGTTAAAACTATTAAATTGTATTTCTTTTTCAGCTTCAAAGACTTAGAGTTTTTATTTGCTAAGACACCAGATTTTCTATATTATTGTTTGGCATATTTGGAGCGAATAAGACGCATTACCACCAAGTTTAATAAACCAATTTGCTTACCCTATGAACTTTATTTACCTACGAAAAAGGGTATGCAATGGCAGGCTTTATCAATTGAATTAGTAGATATATGTGCAATGCAAGGTAGTAAAGGACTGAAAACATATCTGCAAAATGTTGGACTACCCACTGATGAAAAAACTGTTTGGGATTGGGATAAAAATGGTAACGCTTTGGACTTCCTAATACAAAAACCGCGTGATTTTATCAATTACATTAGGGGTGATGTCAAATATTTGAAAGAAGTGTATACACGAACAGTAGAATTTTATAACGATATCGCGGCTACAGTGGGCGTAGAACCTCAACCGGACTGGGGACTGAGTACAGGTAAGATTACAGCAAAGATTACGTCAGAATGGCTTGCATCGCGTCCTAATGTGATGTTACCTACTTCCATTGATGAGAATGATGAAGACCTGGCAGGAATGAAACCACTTTACTGGTACAACCGCCTAGCTAGTCCGGAGTCGATGAAGCAACTGAGTCATCTGGTAGGTAACAAGGCACTTCTTTACTTAGGAATGACGGACGGTGGTAGATGCGTTAAAGAGCGGTCAACTATTGACGTGCTAGACGGCGTGTTGATCGATATCGATATCAATGGCTGTTACGGCAACGGATTAAAAAATCAAATATTCCCTATTGGTAATCCATCAATAATTGGCTTTCCTCTTACCTTTGGGGAATGGGAAAAACAGTATAGTCAATACGTAATTCCTGGTTTATGGGTAGCTCGGATTAGTTGGAAAGATGCACCTTTTAAACAGGACTTATTACTAAGTAAAGAAGAAAAAACATTTACCGCGTGGGAAAAATATCAATCGCATTTTGCAGAAAACAATAGTGACGCTGATAAACAATATGATGCATCTATGTACCTGGCAACTAATCAAGTTCACATGGCTGCATTTAACCACGATTTGTATCAAGTAATTCTTAAATACGCTTCTGATAAAGTTGAATTACCTTGGATTAGAGAAAACGCCATTGTAGAATGTTTTGCTTATTACGATAAACGTGATGAAGTGGAAAAAGTAATCCCTGAAATGTGCGAAATGAAATCGCTCAAAGAACTCAGTGTTTGTGGACTTACTTGGAATACAAACTGGGTACGTGTCGAATTAAAAGAATTAGCAGGAACATTAATTGATAGAAGAGGAAAACACAAAAATAGAATTGAATTGTATAACGATATTTTTGGAAAAAACAACAAAAAAGCTGTCATTGAAAATGTAATAAGTAAAACGATTAATGATGATGATGAATTAAGTAAAGAAGATTTTCTTTATCAAAATTCAATACAAGAATTTATAAAACTAATTGTCAACACGATTTATGGATGTATTGCTAGTAGTTACTTTGCTGGAGACGGAACCGGAATAAGTAATTTTATCATCGGCAACAACATCACATCACGGGCTAGAACACTTGCTTGGTGTATGGGTAAAGGACTTTACAGTTTAATGTCTGTGACCGATGGTGGAGTATTTGACTACAACAAAGTAGCTTATTATCGTAGGAAATCATTAAATATTTTCACTGAGTTAGGGTTTGAAAACTTAAAAGGTAGTAACGGACAAACGGTAGTAGATATCAAACCTTTACTTGATAATAGTGTCGATAAAAAAGATATTTTTGACATATTAAAAGGTGATAACCACGTACAATATTTAGCTTGGAATCATCTAAAAAATCAATTTGGTGAGTTAGATATTTTCGCATTAAATCAATTTAGTTTTGAAGTGAAAAAAATCTACACCAACTGCCAAATTAGAAACAAATCAGACTATCGACTTTACAATTCAATCAATGGAGAGGTAACTATAAAAATTAGAGGGTTGTCTAAGAAAAATGGTAAAGACGGTGATGATGTTGCCTCAAGTATTTTTGAAGATATTCTGAATGGAGAGAAAGCAATTCATGAACTGACTAGTAAACGATTATTAGGACTTTCAGAATGGCAGGAAATGAATCCTGAAAAACGTAAAACATTATTACCCCACGATGAGATTAGCGAGAGTAAAAAATTCTATTCTTTCACCCCATTAGGATGTAAATTTATAAACTCAAAACACCGTACTGATGTACTGCGATTGTATGACCAACTGAGACAATGGGAAAGACCTGACTTAGTAGAATTAGTGCGACAATTAGAAAACGTAACTGATGAACAAGAGTACAAACGAGTTAAAAAATTAATTCAAAAACAAAATAAAACCAAGGAATAAAAATTTATGAGTACACTAAAAATTGATTGTGAACACAACCATACCCAAAAAGAACGTATTTCTGGAATGGATACAGGCGAACGTATTTGTTGTGATTGTGGGGAAATTTTTACAAAAGGTGAACTTTTAGAACTTCAAAAACAAAAACAAAAATTACCTAAAAGTAACCCTGAACCAATGTTCAAAAGATGGGACTCTGATTATCGTAATGAAGATGGAAGTATTCAAGATAGTGACTGGTACGGTTATTAATTAACCCAACCCCACAACCATCACCCCATATCCTACCC
>NZ_JAOWRF010000340.1 GCF_025753815.1 Plectonema radiosum NIES-515
GACAGGGGGGACAAGGGGGACAGGGGGACAAATTACTCCCAACTCCCAACTCCTAATTCCTAACTCCTAATTCCTAACTCCCAACTCCCAACTCCTAATTCCTAACTCCCAACTCCTAATTCCTAACTCCCAACTCCTAATTCCTAACTCCCAACTCCTAATTCCTAACTTTTACCCAGATTACCGCCTTAGCTTGATAGTGTGTAACACGAGAGCTATTTACATAAGGCATAATGGTTAACACATAGCTAAAATACAAATCAAATTCGCTCTTCTTCAGCAGCAAAAGCTGCTTTAACCTCTGCCCCAATTATTCTCAAACGTTCTTTTATGCTTATATCGCAGTCGGGAAACGACCCAATCAACAGTTTGGGTCTAAGACAAATTAACTCTCAAAGCAGCCCTAGCAACATCGTCCCGATGGTGGTAGAGCAATCTGGTATGGGAGAAAGAGCTTTCGATATCTTCTCACGCTTACTGCGAGAGCGGATTATCTTTTTGGGCACGCCAATCGACGATACTGTTGCTAACTCAATTGTTGCCCAGTTGTTGTTTTTGGATGCCGAAGACTCAGAAAAAGACATTCAACTGTACATCAATTCTCCTGGCGGCTCCGTCTACGCAGGAATGGCAATCTATGATACAATACAACAAATTCGCCCGGATGTTGTAACTATTTGTTTTGGATTAGCTGCGAGCATGGGGGCGTTTCTGCTGACTGCTGGAACCGCTGGTAAGCGCATGTCTCTACCCGATTCCCGGATTATGATTCACCAACCGCTCGGTGGCGCTCAAGGACAAGCAATTGACATAGAAATTCAGGCAAGAGAAATTCTTTACATTAAATCAAAGTTGAATCAGTTATTGGCAACTCATACTGGTCAACCCTTAGAAAAAATCGAGGCTGATACTGAGCGCGACTTCTTCATGTCGGCAGAAGAAGCGAAAAACTACGGTTTGATCGACCAAGTTATTTCCAGACAAAATCTACCCACCGCTGGGGAAAACGTCACTAGTGTGAAATAAGAGGCTGGTATGACTAAGTACGACTCCCATTTAAAATGTTCATTTTGTGGCAAGTCTCAAGAGCAGGTGCGTAAATTAATCGCAGGACCAGGAGTCTACATCTGCGATGAATGCGTTGACTTGTGTAATGAAATACTAGATGAGGAGTTACTCGACACGAATGGTGCGGCAACACCACCAGCCGCACCACGGTCAGAACCGCCTCAAAAACGTCGCGCTCGCTCTAACAGCATTGCATTTAATCAGATACCTAAGCCACAAGATATTAAGAAATATCTGGACGAACACGTCATCGGTCAAGACGAAGCCAAGAAAGTGCTGTCAGTCGCGGTTTATAATCATTACAAACGGTTGGCGATTATTCAGTCTAAAGGCAGTGGCAAACCTGGGGCAGATGATGCTGTAGAGTTGCAAAAGTCCAACATTTTGCTGATGGGACCCACCGGTTGCGGTAAAACCTTGTTAGCACAAACTTTGGCGAAAATTTTAGATGTACCCTTTGCCGTCGCTGATGCCACAACGCTGACGGAAGCCGGGTATGTAGGAGAAGACGTAGAAAATATCTTGCTGCGACTGTTGCAAGTAGCAGATTTGGATGTGGAAGAAGCCCAAAGAGGAATAATCTACATCGACGAAATAGACAAGATTGCTCGCAAAAGCGAGAACCCCTCAATTACGCGGGATGTTTCTGGCGAAGGCGTGCAGCAAGCTTTGCTGAAGATGTTAGAAGGAACGATCGCCAACGTACCACCCCAAGGAGGACGGAAGCATCCGTATCAAGATTGCATCCAAATTGACACAAGTAATATCTTGTTCATCTGTGGCGGGGCTTTTGTCGGTCTGGAAAAAATTGTAGATCAGAGAGTTGGCAAAAAGTCAATGGGCTTTGTCCAACCAGGAGAAGGTGTATCGAAAGAAAAGCGGGTGGCAGATACTCTACGCCATCTAGAACCAGATGACCTAGTGAAGTTTGGGATGATTCCCGAATTCATTGGACGGATACCAATGGTGGCGGTAGTAGACCCGTTAGATGAAGAAGCACTGATGGCGATTATGACACAACCGCGTAGCGCCTTGGTGAAACAGTACCAAAAACTGCTGAAGATGGATAACGTGCAGCTAGACTTTAAAACAGATGCCTTAAAGGCGATCGCTCAAGAAGCCTATCGGCGCAAAACAGGTGCTAGGGCACTGCGTGGTATTATTGAAGAACTGATGCTGGATGTAATGTACGAGTTACCCTCTCGTAAAGATGTAACTCGCTGTTCAGTAACGCGGGAGATGGTAGAGAAGCGATCGACTGCCGAATTGCTGATGCATCCATCCTCACTACCCAAGCCAGAATCAGCTTAAAAAAGTTAGGAGAACAAAGTAGGAGAACAAAGTAGGAGAACAAAGTAGGAGTTAGGAGTTAGAAGTTAGGAGTTAGGAGTTAATTGAAAACGCATAATTCCTCGCTTTTAATTCTTAACTCCCACTCTTAACTCCTAACTCTTAACTCTTAACTCCTAACTCCTAACTCCTAACTCCTAACTCCTAACTCTTAACTCTTAACTCCTAACTCCTAACTCTCAAAATGCCTTACATTAATGTTCGGGGTGTTGATCACTATTACGAGTGGATAAAAAAATTATCTGGTTCCCAGGTCAAACCAGTGATGGTTTTTGTTCATGGTTGGGCAGGTTCAGCTAAATATTGGCAAAGTACCGCTCATGCATTATCAGATAAATTTGATTGTTTACTCTACGATTTGCGGGGTTTTGGGCGTTCTGGTGGACAACCAATTGTAACATGTGCAAGTGAATCTGTGGTTGAGTCAGTTGAGTCGCAGTCACAAGAAGAAGAATCAATGGCGATCGCTGAGTTAACCTATGAATTAGAAGAATATGCTGACGACTTGAAAATGTTGCTAGATCAGTCGCAACTACAACGCGTCTATATTAATGCTCATTCAATGGGCGCGTCAATTGCTACTTTGTTTCTCAACCGCTATCCCGAACGAGTAGAACGAGCAATTTTGACTTGTAGCGGCATTTTTGAGTACGATGAAAAAGCGTTTGCAGCCTTTCATAAATTCGGTGGTTACGTAGTTAAATTCCGTCCCAAATGGTTAGCAAAAATACCATTTGTTGATCGAATGTTTATGGCGCGATTTCTACATCGTCCCATAGCACCGGCAGAACGTCAGGCTTTTTTGGAAGATTTTTTGGTAGCAGATTATGATGCTGCCTTAGGCACAATTTTTACTTCTGTAAGTAAAGCCGCATCTGAGTTAATGCCCGATGAATTCGTGAAAGTGACAGTTACTACCTTGCTGGTGGCGGGAGAATATGACAAGATTATACCCGCTCGCATGGGGCATCAAGCAGCGGTCTTAAACGATAAAGTTGAGTATGCCATGATTAAGCGTACTGGTCATTTTCCGATGTTGGAAGACGCACCAACTTATTTACGGCTGGTGCGAGAGTTTTTGAATTAGTTAGTTGATAGTTGTTAGTTGATAGTTGATAGTTGATGGTCAATATAGCGGTTTCAGTTGAATCCAATACAAACCTAACCCCCACCCCCTTCCCTAGGAGGGAAGGGGAGCAAGAATCAAAGCCTCTCTCCTACAATGAGAGAGGAATGGAAGCGAGGTCAAAACTGTACTGCACCCAAGCGAGAACCGATATAGTCAATAGTCAACTACTAACCATTAACGACTATCCATCCAGAGATTACCCCAAACCTAGCTCTCTTTTGAGCAAGTTAATCGATTTAGTACCAATGTAATTTTCGCTGCGAATCAGTTTAGGTGGACGAATAATGTCCTCTTGAGCGGCTTGGACTGCGGCTTGGACTGCGGAAAAACTAACTTGATCGCTGCTAAAAATCACTTCGGCACGTTTAACGAGCGCTTGAAGTTTGTATGCATCTTTTGGTTGAGAAGTCATCACGAGTAGTTCATCTCCTCGAAAGCCGTGGACGATCACTTCTGTAGCGCGGAGAATGCCAGAACTGAGGCTGACTATGCCCACACAGCTATCTTTTGGTAGGGTTCTCACCAAATTGATTTCTTTGGCGTAGTCGTAGATATCTAGGGGAATGACTCGCACAGTTTTCGGGGCAGCGATCGCTTCGACTTCGGCGATAAAATACCGACTTGTAACCACAGTGGCAGAAGATGTTTGATCTAACACTGTAATTAATTCTTCCATCGCTACCAACTGTACTGGCATTTTGAGGGATTGTTCTAATTCATACATCATTAACTCGCCAGCACCAATATCTTGAGATGGAGCTGCTACTATTACCCGCGCACTACAACGCAAGCGCCAATCAATTTCTGCCAAGAATATCTCACGAGCTTGATTGAGCGAGCAGCCTTGAGAAAGTAGTTCATCCATTGCTAGTTGGACAACTTTGTATGCTTCTGGGTGTTCCTTGAGAATTGGCGATTTCAGACGACTTCCGCCTTCATGACCTTGGGCACGGACGTAAATTCCCGAACCAGCTAGACTTTCGACAAATCCCTCTTCTTCTAACTGGCGGTAAACTTTGCTGATCGTATTGCGATGTAACCCCGTCTGCATCGCTAGCGCTCGCGTGCTTGGCAATTTGTATCCAGGTGGATATTGCCGGGAAGCGATCGCAAACCGGATTTGATTAAACAGCTGGGTTGATGCGGGAATTTCACTGTCTGGCTGAATACGGAATTGAATCATCACCAAACCTCCAAATAGTGCTAGTAGTGGTATGCGATCAGCTGCATATGCTACTTGTCAAATATTTTATTCATACATGGAATTGATAGGCGTGGAACTTTCTTATGCAGTCAATAATTCCTAAAAAGCGTCCCCAGTCCTCGCCAAAACAAGTGCGCTCCGCGTCCTTTGAATCTTGGGCGCGAAAATTTGAGATGAAGTTAAGATCCTGGCATAGTTATATCTGATAATTACAAAGCATGAGTGAAAATAATTATGACTCTTCAAGCAATCGATACCAAAACGGTTAAGCTATCCCTTGACAATTTACAAATAGAGGCTTATCTGGCACAACCACAAGAATCAGGTTCCTACCCAGGGATTGTGGTTGTGCAAGAAATTTTTGGTGTCAACGCCCATATCCGGGAAGTTACAGAACGTATTGCCAAACTTGGATATGTCGCGATCGCCCCAGCCATTTTTCAACGTATCGCTCCCGGTTTTGAAACTGGCTATACCCCAGAAGCTATTGAAACTGGCAGAAATTATGCTATGCATTCCCAAGCATCAGAATTATTAAGCGATATTCAAACAGCGATTAATTATCTCAAAAGCCTCCCCCAAGTTAAAAAAGATGGTTTTGGCTGTATTGGCTTCTGCTTTGGCGGTCATGTAGTATATCTCACCTCTACTTTACCAGATATCAAAGCTACCGCTTCATTCTACGGCGCAGGCATTACCAGTCGCACACCAGGAGGCGGCGCTCCCACCCTTAGCCTCACTCCAGATATCAAAGGCACATTATACGCCTTTTTTGGCAAGGAAGATGCCAGCATTCCTCTTCTTGAAGTAGATCAAATAGAGGCAGAGTTAGAAAAATATAAAATCGAGCATCGTGTGTTTCGCTACGATGGAGCTGACCACGGATTTTTTTGTGACCATCGCGCCAGCTATAATCCTTCATCGGCGGCTGATGCTTGGGAGCAGGTGAAACAACTGTTTGCACAATTAAGCGACTAGGTAGAGAGAAATATCCGTTCACACTACAAATGGCTAATGGCTAATTGCCTTGCTAATTGGAAAAACAATTAGCAAGGCAGTTAGCAAATAACAATTTATCTTCAAAGATCATGAATTCCGAAGCGAAACTTTCTCAAAAAGCTAACTCGTCGTTTACAATGGACGATTTTGCCAAAGCACTGGAAAAACACGACTATCAGTTTCAAAAGGGACAGGTAGTACACGGTAAAGTGTTCCAGCTTGACCATGATGGAGCATATGTCGATATTGGAGGCAAATCTTCCGCTTTTATCCCCCGCGATGAGGCTTCTTTGAGAGCAATAACTAATTTGTCGGAGGTGTTGCCGCTACAAGAAGAACTGGAATTTATAATTATCCGAGAACAGGATGCAGAAGGTCAAGTTACCCTGTCTCGAAAACAGCTGGAAATTAAGCATATCTGGGAACGGCTGGTGCAAATGCAAGAAGACAGCCAGACGGTACAAGTGCGGGTAATGGGTGTGAATAAAGGTGGTGTCACCGTTGATTTGCTAGGTTTGCGGGGATTTATTCCGCGATCGCACTTGGTTGAGCGCGATAATTTAGAAGCTCTTAAAGGTCAAACTCTAACTACTAGCTTTTTAGAAATTGATCGCAATAATAATAAGCTCATACTTTCTCAGCGCTTGGCAACTCGTTCTGCCGGCTTCAATATGTTGGCTAATGGTCAGTTGGTCGAAGGTAAAGTTACTGGTATTAAGCCTTTTGGGGTGTTTGTTGATTTATCAGGTATTAGTGCCTTACTCCACATCAAGCAGGTAAGCCAAAAATTTATTGAAAATCTGGAAAAAGTGTTTCAAGCCGGTCAGTTGATTAAAGCTGTAATTATTGACTTGGATGAAGGTAAAGGTCGCGTTGCTCTTTCTACCAGAGTTTTGGAAAACTTCCCCGGCGAAATTCTGGAGAATATGGACGAGGTAATGGCTTCAGCCGAAGCGCGTGCTAATCGAGCGTCGAACAAAGCTGAAGAAAGCTAGTTTATAGTTGTTAGTTGTTAGTTGATAATTATTTTTCCACTAACGACTAACCACTAACCACTTACTCTGTTGGCAATACCTGTCTCCCAGTTCCTGCAATCTTTCTTCATGAAACGCAAATTTAATTAATGCGACCAATTTGACCCAAGTGTACAACACAGCTATGATACGGCGATCGCCATAATTTCACCCACCACTGAAGTATCTGACCGTTCCGGTTTGGTCTACAACACTCGCAGAACATAAGAAGCATCCTAGTTTTTATTATCTCAATAAATTGAAGTAAGAAAACTGTTCAGGGAGATAGAAGGAAAGCATTAAGATTAATTACGAACATTTCTACGCTTCACGAAGTTCGACATCAAGAACCTGAATAAAATAAGCGATGTAGGTGCTATTTTCACTCACAAGCTTGTGTGCGATCGCATTGAAATGTGGCAAATAAAAAGAAATAATTTGACACCACACAGCGATCGCACGACGAAATCAGTCTTTGGAAATATTTGAACGCATTGGTAATCTTCAAAGTAAAGCGATGACTTTGTGGTGCTGAGAAGATTTAGCACAAAAGCAAGGAGATTTTGCGACTGCAATGAACTATTTACAGTCATCTTTGGAGATATGACAACGGCTGAAATCACCAGATGCAAAGAAGGTTAATAAAATCATTGCCGAAGTGCAAGATATGAGTAAAAAGTAAAACAGTTGAATACAAAGCGCTGCATATTTTCATTGATCTGACAACTGATGGCTGCATAAGGCACAAAACTATAAATCAAAAAAAGGTAAAAGGGTTAGGGATTAGGGATTAGGGCATTAGGCAGCAGGAAGGGAAAAGGGGAAGGGGAAAAGGGAAAAACTTTTCTTCCTTTACCCTTTACCCTTTAACCTTTTCCCCTCATGAAAATCCCCCTTGATCGCGCAGTCTCCCTTATCCCCCACTCCCCACATGACGAATTCGTATCGTTCAGAAGATGTACAACAAATTCTCCAGCTAGCCATGACTCAAAAGGCGGAAGGTAGAGATTTTTCCCGTCAGGAATTGTTAGAAATGGCGGCAGATTTGGGAATTTCTCAAGAAGCGATCGCAGATGCAGAAAAACAGTTAACGCAGCAATCGCAAAAACAACGTGCAAAGCAGGTATTAAGTAATATGAGTAATAGTCGTCGCCGCAAATTTAAGACACATCTTTTTTTGTATCTCATCATTAACACTTTCTTAGTTGTGATCGATGTGATGACAGATGGTAAATTAAATTGGGCTTATTGGTGCATCTTGGGCTGGGGTTTAGGACTTGCTTTTGATGCTTTTGATACTTTTCAAGGTTCAAACGACGAACGATAATATACGCAGGCGTAGAAAAGATGTAGAGACGTAGCAATGCTACGTCTCTACAAGGGTTTTAGGTAACGCATAATTAATTTCCACGCCTATGTCTAAATATACCAAAAGTGGTAAATAAAGTTTAGACTCTATATGTGCTTCAATCAGGGCTGCTAGATTAGAGATAGGTTCGCCACTAAAAAAACTTACCAATGGATACGGATGGTTTGTATGAAGAGCAAAAAGCAGCTCGTCTACTCTAACCTAGCCTGCGGCAATCAGCGTGGAGCGCATATAGAAAAATCAACTCAAAGCGGCTCTAGGCGAGTTTCTGCTTTAGTATTGAAAAGCGCGATCGCCTTTTCCACCTTTGTGCTGTCTGTTGGTGTTGCTAGAAGTCAACCTGCGTCACAGGTGTCTCCCCAGCGAACCCCAACGACTATATCGAATCGAGAAGAGGTGCGAATTCAACGGCAAGTGCAATCTGAAGTCGATCGCGCTCTCAGTCGTAGAACTATCCAAAGCAACCTCTGGCTAGTTATATTAACTTTACTTCCGGTGAGTGCGATCGCTTCACTTTGGCTATTTCGTCGAGCGGTAATTCGTGCGATCGCTCTATCAGCGATGAAACAGATACAGGGAGTTGAACAATTACAAAATCAGTTAACTTCTCTTAAGCAATCAACTGAAAATATCATACAACAAGTTAAAAATACTACCCAGCAGTTAGAAACTGAAGCCGCAGCACTACAAGAAAAGATAAAAGCAGAAAAATATAATTTATCTGGATTGACATCCGAATTATTATCAAAACAAAAACTATTAGTAGAATTAGATATTAAAATCAAGACGGCTAAACAAAAAATAACAAGTTTAGAATTAGATTTTGCTTATAAGCTATCTGAGTTACAGTCAGATGCTCAAAGACAAAAAGATTTAATGCTAAATAATTTATTAACTTTAGAATCTGCGGGTGCAGAGAAAGTTTCCGAATTACAGTTGGATGTTCAAAAAAAACAAATTGGCATCCTGGAAAATCTAGAAAATCTTCAATCAGAATTGACATCTCAAATATCAGAAATCCAACAGCAAAAAGATATAACACTGGAAAATTTCCAAAGCATACAATCAGAATTGACATCTCAAATATCAGAAACTCAACAGCAAAAAGATATAACGCTGGAAAATTTCCAAAGCATACAATCAGAATTGACATCTCAAATATCAGAAATCCAATCAGAAACTCAACAGCAAAAAGATATAACGCTAAATAATCTGAAAAGAATAGAAGCAGAATTACAATCTCAAGTATCAAGATTACAGTCAGAAACTCAAACGCAAAAAGATAAATATGTTGAAAGTTTAGAAAAAACGTATTTAGAATTTTCCTCTCAAATTTATAACTTGCAAGAAAATGCGGAACATCGAAAAGAGTTAATTATAGAGAATTTAAAAAAATCAGGTTTAGATTTGATTTCTGAATTACAAAAAGATGCAGAACAAGAAAAATCTAGAATCGGGAAAAAGCTAGATAAATTAGAGTCAGATGTAGCTAACCTTTCTAACTTGCAAGAAAATGCTCAACAAAGAAAAGAGTTGATTATACAAGAAGTTTCGGAAAGTTCACCAGCATTAATCAAAGAAGCAGTAAATCGTGCAGTTGAAGAAAAAATATCCGAATCTAAACAGCCAGAAGAATTAGAAGAAGCTGTATCTCCTCGACTGAAATTAACTGCTGATAATTATCTGGAAAAAGGAGATGCTTTCTTATCA
Organism: Plectonema radiosum NIES-515; assembly: GCF_025753815.1. Taxonomy (GTDB): domain Bacteria; phylum Cyanobacteriota; class Cyanobacteriia; order Cyanobacteriales; family Nostocaceae; genus Hassallia; species Hassallia radiosum_A. Next base: position 9,843 of record NZ_JAOWRF010000340.1, read on the forward strand.
GAAAAACGCTATGAAGACGCGATCGCAGCTTACAACAAAGCAGTTAAAATCGAACCTGACCAAGCTATTGCTTGGTTTAAGCTAGGTATTGCGAATTTGAGGGTGAAACGATACAATCAGGCGATCGCCTGCTATGATAAAGCAGTTGAACTCAAACCAGATTATCATCAAGCATGGCGCGATCGCGGTGTTGCTTTGGGAAATTTGCGCTCACCAAAAGAAGCTTTGATCTCGTTTGATAAAGCCACGCAATTTCAAAAAGATGACTACTTAGCTTGGTTAAATCGAGGTTTAGCGCTAGAAGAGTTGGAAGAATATGATATTGCGATCGCTTCTTTTGATAAAGTTATAGAGTTGAAGGCAGATTCATACAAAGCTTGGAATCACCGAGGTTATGGCTTAGTTAGGCTAGGACGTGATGAGGAAGCTCTTTTATGCTTCGATAAAGCGCTTTCAATTCAACCTGATTATGCCAATGCATATTATAACAAAGCAGTTTGTTATGCGCTGCAAAGAAAAGTTGAATTAGCACTGTTAAATCTGCGCTTCTCAATTGACTTGAATCCAAGTTATAAGGAAGATGCAGAAACTGATATAGATTTTGATGAGATTGCACAAGACAAGCGCTTTGGGCAATTACTTGCGTCGCTTCCCACAGATTAAGGTGATTGTTGCATTTTTGCAGCAGTTTTCACTCTTATTAGACTACACCACTTTGATAGAGATGTTCCACTCTTTACGTCTCTACTATATTTAATACGCTTGGTGCTAAGGAATTGGTGGTAAAAAATGGTATGTCTGTAGAGACTACCAAGTGCTACGTCTCTAGGAGGATTTGGGGCTTAACACCAACGGTATTGTCATATATAAGATACGTGTTTGCTGCGATGTCGCTATAACAGTCACGAAAGCGTACTTGGCAAGAGGTACTTTTTATACATTTGTGTACTTTTTGATAAATTACGCACCATTTACTCTTAAATTAAAAATAGAGACTTTTATATTTTGCAGTAGCCCCAAGAAAAAAGTAGAGACGTTGCGGTGGAAGGTCTCTATCCCATCATTCGCAATAAAAATAAAAACAATGAATATTGCTGAAAACAATAACAATAAAATACCAAATAAAAAGCTTGTATTAGTTGGATTGATTTCGGTAGTTATGTTTACAGGTGGGTTGATTGGCTGGATTAAATTTAAGGAAGAACAGGTTAAAAAAATTCAGCAATCTCAAGGTTTGTTGACACAGGCATGTCAAACTGATATTTCTGCAAATACTAATTTTTTAGAGGCATCTAAAAAAGTTAATGAAGCAACCAAGCTTTTATATAGCGTTCCAAATTTACCAGGTTTAAGTTATCAAGAAGCTCAAACCGGATTGAATGTTTTTTCTACATGTATAAAAACTGTTAATGCTAAAGAAAACTTTTTTGAAGCAAAAAGGTTGAGCAAAAAAGCTTTAGGTATTGATAATGAAATGACTTTTTCAGTTCCCGAATGGGAAGGGATGCGCTCAGATTTAGAAAAATCTATCGATTTATTGAAAACTATTCCTACTGATGTAAATACTTATCCTCAATCTAAAAAAGCGCTAAAAGCTTATCAAAATCAATTTCAAAAAGTTAATCAAAGACTTCAACAAGAACAAACAGCCGTTAACGCTTTTAATCGTGCTGAAGATTTGAATAATGAAGCCGATCTACTTACTCGTAATTCTCCAAAGTTAGAAACTTTAAATCAAGCAGAATCAAAAGTTAAAGATGCTATTAAACTTATAAAAACTATTCCCCAAGGAACAAGTGTTAGCCCAAAAAGTCAAGATACTATATTAATTTATCAAGACAAAATAGAGGGGATTCATTATCTCATTGGTGCGAGATTTTTAGACCCCTTAGTCAAACTCTTTTCTAAATTTGCTGATTCCCTTGATGATAAGACTGAATATCAAGATTATGCAAACAAAGTTAAAAATTTGAATAAAAAGTTTACTGATATTCTCAAAGAAGCTCCAGTTACAAAAACTCATCCCAGCGCTAAGGCGTTGAAAAGTGCTTTAAATAGATATAATGATGCTTTAATTGTTTGGCAATATTGCCAGCAAGGAAAATGCCAGAATTCTTTATCTGCTGGAATTCTAGAATTTAGAAATGTGTTATGGATACCTGATTCTTTTAAAATCAAAAATGTACCATTAGTTAAAAAATATAAAGTTCAAGAAAGTTCTAATTTATTTACGCAAAAATTCGTTCAATTAAATCAAGTCCGTTCAGCTATTTGGGAACAAGCAGAAAGCGATATCCAAGAAGCTCAAGGACAAATTTAAGGGAAATCACACATGCTGTAGAGACGTAGCACTTGGTAGTCTCTACAAGGGTTGCGATCTTTTTATTACTGTTAATTAAACGGACATGATATTAATCGCAACAATCATCAAAATCTTCTGTGTTATCTATGCGATCGCACTCATACTTACCTTTAATCTCGTGATTATAATATCTGCCAATTGAATCAGCGTCGTGTAAATCAGACCAAGTATCCTCCTCTACCCCAGAATACTGATAAACTGCGCCGTTGTGAAACTCAACTTGCAATAGTTGTTCGTTTTTGTCGTATCCTATAGATGCAGCCATTGATGAATTCACACTTAGCATGACAATTGGTTCCTCTTCTGCGGGAAGTGCAAAAGAATCAGCGATAATTTCGTTTAAATCTTGCAGTCCGTCGTAAGCTTGTATTGGCGCAGGAATTTCTACAAATTCTAACTCTGAACCTCGGTCGAGTAATAATTGCAAGTATCCTTCAGAATGAGCGATCGCTATTAAACTGCTCAAGTCCACCTTCGATAGCTTCATTAATTTTACTCTCCTACTGACGTTGAGGTGCAATTTGTTAAACATTATAGTATTAATGTACTATAATCACCTTCCTTGGTCAAGCTTTACAATAGAAAAATAAAAACACTCAGTAGAGACGTCAAGCGTGGAACGTCTCGATAACATCTGTCCCAATGCGGGACATAATATAGCGGTTTTTCACCCTTGACGTCTCGATATCGTTGCGTAAACGACATAGTAGTGAGGATTGAATCTCGTATGCACACAATTAAGGAAAAGTCAATCAAACCAGGTTGGGCAGGTGCGATCGCTCAACCGGCATCAGAATTTTCTCCCACCCAACTGCAAGTCCTTTCTGGAAAAATACCCCCAGGATTGCGTGGTACACTCTACCGTAACGGACCTGCACGGTTAGAACGCGGTAATATCCGCATGGGACATTGGTTTGATGGAGATGGGGCAATTCTTGCGGTACATTTCACCGATGAAGGTGCCACAGGTGTTTATCGCTACGTGCAAACAATTGGTTACAAAGAAGAAGAAGCCGCTAATAAGCTACTTTACGGTAATTATGGCATGACTGCACCTGGGTGGAGGAAATGGTCTAAAGCAGTGAAGAATGCTGCTAACACCTCAGTTTTAGCACTGCCAGATAAACTTTTAGCATTGTGGGAAGGTGGTAAACCTCACGCTTTGGATTTGCAAAATCTGGAAACTTTCGGTGAAGATGATTTAGAAGGGTTAAGTAACGGTTTAACGTATTCTGCACACTGCAAACGGGATTTGCATACAGGGGAGATTTTTAACTTTGGTGTTATCCCCGGATTAAATGCGACGCTGAATATTTATAAGAGCGATCGCACTGGCAAAATAATCCAAAAAGTGCAATTCCAACTTGATGGTACACCATTGGTGCATGATTTTGTTTTAGCGGGGCAATATCTCATATTTTGCATTCCCCCAGTGCGGATGAATCCTTTGCCGGTATTGATGGGATTAAGCAGCTACAGCGATGCTTTGGAATGGAAACCTGAATTAGGAACTCAAATTTTAATTTTTGATCGGGAAACATTAACCTTAGTCAGTCGCAGTGAAACTGAACCTTGGTATCAATGGCATTTTAGCAACGGTTATGTTGATGATAGCGGTTTGGTAAATGTCGATATCGCTCGTTATGAAGACTTTAAAACCAACCAATACCTCAAAGAAGTAACGACAGGTGAGACTCATACAGCCGCAAAGAGTTCATTATCAAGATTGCAACTTAATCCCCAAACTGGAAAAGTTACCGCAATTGAGCAAATATTAGATAAACACTGCGAATTTCCGACCGTACCACCGCAAAATGTGGGACAAGCTTCTCGCTATACTTATTTTTCCACATTTCGGCAAGAAACGGATATTAGTCAAGAAATATTAAATGCGATCGCACGTTTTGACCACCAAGCCGAAAAATTAACGTCTTCCGATTGTGGAGAAAATCGCTATCCGAGTGAACCGATTTACGTCCCAGATGCTGAAAATCCACTTTCCCAAGCTTGGGTGATAACAGTTGTCTACGACGGCAATATTAATCATAGTGAAGTTTGGGTATTTAATGCGGATAGGTTAGACGAAGAACCTGTTTGTCAACTCAGATTACCCAGCGTCATTCCTCACAGCTTCCACGGTACTTGGAAACCAGCTTAAAATTAAAGTTAGGAGTCAGGAGTCAGGAGTTAAGAGTTATAAGTTAAGAGTTATGAATTAAAAATAAGTATTGAATTCCTAACTCCTGACTTTTGACTTTTGACTTTTAACAGTATTTATTCTTATGCAATTACAAGAACAACGCTACTATTCACTTCAAGAGTACTTGGAACTAGAAGTTACTTCCGAGAATCGCAATGAATATATTGATGGTCAAATCATACCCATGACAGGTGGAACACCAAATCACAATAAAATAACTGGTAATTTTTATGCAGCGCTTAATTTCGCTCTGAAGCGTCAACCTTACCAAGTATTCGTTACCGATCAACGTCTATGGATTCCCCAAAAGCGAATTCATACTTATCCCGATATTATGGTTGTTGCAGGTTCTTTAGAGTTTGACGAGGGACGCAAAGACACAATTACTAATCCCTTGATGATTGCTGAAGTGCTTTCCAAGTCTACTAGAAAGTATGATATTGATGAAAAATTTGCCGCTTATCGCACAATTCAAAACTTTCAAGAATACGTTCTGATTGACCAATACAAAATTCATGTAGAACAATATTCCAAAACAGATAATAAAAAATGGATTTTCTCGGAAAATGAAGACGAAAATAGTATATTATCTTTAGCGTCTTTGCAATTTGAAATTTCTCTATCAGATATTTACGATAAAGTTGATTTTGAAGCTGAAAAATAACTTATTTAAAGCTTGTGATTACTTAAAAGTGCCATGATAGCCAGTACAGACAAATTTCAAGTAACTTGGGAAAAATTATCCGATGATTTTGTATTATTAAATGACCCAGTGGATAATATCAATCAACCTCTTCTCGCAGCAGCTTTAACACAAAGTTTGGAAATAGCCGGAAAACTGCCAGATACAGCATTAATAACCACAAATTATGGTATTTGTGCCACGGTCAACGGCAAAATGGTGATTAAAGCACCAGATTGGGGATATGTAGCGAATGTCCGGGTTTCTAGAGAAGAAGTGAAACGCAGCTACACTCCCCAATTACAAGGAGATATTCCGTTAATTGTAATGGAATTTATCTCAGACACAGAAGGTGGAGAATATTCTGTCAAACCAACTTATCCACCGGGAAAATGGTTATTTTACGAACAAGTTCTCAAAGTGCCAAACTATGCCATTTTTGAACCGGATACAGGCACACTTGAAGTTTATCGATTAGACGATGGCGAGTATCAACTACAGCAACCTGATAATAATAACCGCTACTCGATTGCGGAAATGAACTTATTTTTAGGTATATGGCAAGGTGAACACGAAAACCGCACAGGTTATTGGTTGCGTTGGTGGGATGACCAGGGGAATTTGCTGCTGTGGGGTTTAGAAAAGGCTGAACGATTAGCAGCGCAACTGCGAGCAGCAGGTATTGAACCTGAAGCATGAATTTTGTAGTCTGCGCTTGGGCGCCCAAGCGCAGACTACTATTTTAACTGACTCCCGTAATTCCCCACGGCTCTATAGCCTGGGGATGAAAGCGAAGTAAAAGCGCATCTAAATTAGTCTTGACAAAAACCGTCAAAAATCCCTTGCGTCCTTTAATTTTCTTGCCTGCATCAAAACCCACCTCTTGACTCACCATCGCTGCACTTTTCACATTTACTGGCTATCGATGATTCCCTCCGATTCCCTCCGATGGCGCTCAATTTCGATTCTCGTCCATTCTCGCAGATGATCGTGAATGTGCAACCATGTCCCATCTTTACGCCAGTTGCGGAAATAAGTGTACACTGTTTGCTTTCCTAGGAAAGTCACGCTTGCCAAGCGATCGCCATCTCACTCCTTCTAGCAGGATGTAAAAAATTGCATTCAGGACTTCCCACATATCGACTTCACGCTTACGACCACCCATAGAGCGCTTCTGGAATCAAGTCGCTCAGAAATTCATATTGTGCACGGCTCAGGTTACTGGGGTAAGCTTTACTCATGTCGCTCTCTCGGTGCTGTTTATTATCTATTCACACCCTATACTGAGAGAGCTTTTTTACAACATACCCGACTTTTCAAACATCCTCTTAGCGCACCAGAAGCCGAACGATTATGACCAATACACTAGAATCGCCACAGCAAGAAACAAAATCACTATCTACTCTGATACTACTTTGCTTATTATTCATAGGAGTATTTACCTTATCCCTAGCAGCAATCTTTATCAGATTGAGCGAACAGTATATCGGTCCTAATGCTACAGTATTCAATCGCTTTTGGATAGCCACTGCAATCTTTGGACTGTGGAGGGGGAGCAAGGCGATCGCTTCTCAATTTTCCAAAGATTCTCCGCTGCCAAGCAATACTTATGCAATTCCCGATATGGTCTTGCTGGTAGTAACAGCGATCGCAATGTCTATTTCTCACATTTCCTGGGCTTGGTCTATAACTCAAACTAGCATTGCCAATGCAAACTTACTGCATAATTTGACCCCCATTTTTGCTACTCTTGGGGGATGGCTGCTATTAAGCCATAACTTCGATCGGAGATTTCTCACGGGTGTGCTTCTAACCATAGCGGGGGCGATCGTCATTGGCATTCAAGATTTTCAAATCGCTACCGATCAGCTTATCGGTGATGGTTTGGCTCTGTTCTCTGCTGTGTTCCATGCGGCAAGTTTGCTAGCGGCAGAAAAACTGAGAGTCAAATTTTCCACCACAAGCATACTACTGTGGTCTTGTTTGCTCAGAAGTTTTTTGACGTTTCCAGTCGCTGTATTCACTGAAGAGCAACTTTTCCCTTCTTCGGTAGAGGGATGGTTACCGGTGTTTTGCCTAGCTTTTTTCTGCCAAGTGATCGGTTCGGGGATTCTCGCTTATAGCCTCAAGCAGTTCTCTTCAGGGTTTGCTACTCTGTTCCTTCTACTCGAACCGATTATTACTGCAACCCTTGCCTGGGTGATTTTTGCCGAACATTTAAGTTTCTTAAACTTGTTGGCTTTCGTCATAGTTTTGGTTGGTATATATATAGCTAAATCAGGTCGGGGAGCAAGTCAGTCAGATATGAAAATTATAGCTGAAGATGTGGCAATTGAGTCAGATGCTGGCTAGTACATGTAATGAAAATATCCCAGGTATCAAAAGGAGTTATTTGTGAAAAATCAACCATTGCTTTCTCGTGAAGACCTTCTATCTTTCTTTCTTAAAAACAAAACAGCTACAGAGAAAATAGGAATGGAAGTAGAATTAGGCGTGGTTGCTCCTATTTATGAAGACGATCTTCTTATAGGTCTTGTAGGAGCCGATGAAACAAAAGTGATCTTAGAACCTGGCGGACAACTCGAATATGCATCTGCTCCAGCAAAGGATTTAGTAGAACTTATCCAGAGAATGCGTCAAGTTGTTTTGAGCATTGCAGAGGTGGCGCGAGGATTAGGATCTGCCTTGATAGCAGTGATTGACGGTATTTTATCGCATCGGGCTTTTTACTGGTTGAGATTCGAACCGGCTCGCTGCGGTTGTATTCCTCCAGCGTTGAGTGGTTCGATGACTATCAATGACTATATTAGACCTATGAGCAAAAGTCAGTCAGGAAGATTCGGTTTGGGGGAGATGAAGTTCATAATTATAAAGACCTGCAATCAGATTGAACCTCAAACTAAATCTTTTTCGACGATTTCTATAAGTAAGAGAC
>NZ_JAOWRF010000104.1 GCF_025753815.1 Plectonema radiosum NIES-515
GGGGGGGAGAGGGACAAATGGGATACGCGGGGGGGTGCTGGAACAAGGGGGAAGAAATATGTATTCTTTCTTACCATGAGTCCCTTTTCCCTTTTCCCCTTTCCCCCTCTTCCGGTAAGTCTAATATAGATATAATTCCAAATCACGCTACTTCGATGCCAGTCGCACGTAAGTGGCTCCAAAATCTCAAATTTAAAATTGATGGATAGACGGTCTTTTATACTGGGTACAGGGGCACTGGCATCGCAACTGCTTGTTGGGTGTGCTGATAATAATCAGCTCAAATTAAACGTGCAGCTATTGAAAGGCTCTATCCCCGGACAGGTGGTGAACCAATTTAGCAAGAGTTTACAGCAAAAAGCACAATTAAAGTTTGCCCCAGTAGGACAATTGCAGGATTTATTTGATCAATTGCAAACTTCCCAGGGGAAAACCAAAGGTACTGATGGTAAGGGATGGCTTCCCTCGTTACATTTACCACAATTCCAAAAAACCGCTGTAGCCGATTTGGTAACGTTGGCAGATAATACACTAAAAGAGGCAATTAAGCAGAAACTGATTCAACCATTGGAAGAGTCGCAGTTAAAGCAGTGGTCTAGTTTGCCGAAACGGTGGCAAGAATTGGTGAGACGTAATGACCAAGGTAATTTGGATGCTCAAGGAAAAATTTGGGCTGCACCTTACCGCTGGGGTAGTACGGTGATTGTTTATCGCCGTGATAAATTTAAAGAATTGGGTTGGACACCGAAAGATTGGGCTGATTTGTGGCAAAGTGAATGCAAAGGTCGCATTTCTCTGCTCGATCAACCACGAGAAGTTATTGGTATAGTTTTGAAGAAGTTAGGAAAATCCTACAACACAGAAAATCTTGACAAAGTGCCTTCCTTGGAAAAGGAATTACGAACCTTAAACCAACAGGTGAAGTTTTACGCTTCTGATAAGTATCTCGAACCCTTAATTATTGGTGATACTTGGTTAGCAGTTGCTTGGTCAAGCGACGTGGTGCGGATGCTGCCACGTTATCCAGAACTTGCGGCAATTGTCCCCCAGTCAGGAACGGCAATGTGGTCAGATTTGTGGGTACGTCCAGTTGGGGGAAAAAGTGCTTTATCATCCTCGTTTATTGATTTTTGTTGGACTCCCAACATTGCCAAGCAAATTTCTTTGCTAACTAAAACTAATTCACCAATTTCTATCGACATTGCGATGTCAGACATCCAGGAACCATTACACAATCTTTTAGTGAGTAATTCTCAATTTTTCGATAAAAATGAATATTTATTGCCTTTATCCGAATCAACGCAAAAGCAGTACCAAGATTTGTTTACCAGAATCAAAAATGAAGCATGAGTGACTCTTTTCTATAAAGAGCGTCCTAACCCAAGCTTATTCTGAGTATCAATATCTATCCGACATAAAGTTGGATTTGTATTAAAGTTACAAGTATAACTTGCTAAACGTTCTTGTTGATAGTTGAAAACCCGGATATTGTAATTGTAATTCCTGGCAAAGCTACCTACACGATTCACAAAGTTGTATCGTTCTAAATAGTCTAAAATACTCCAAAATTGCTGGTTGACAACAACATCAACTCGTGCTGGTTGTGTACCTTCTGCTGGATATGCTATCCAGTTATCTAACAACTTGTTTTCAGAGTTTTCTTTTGCCCACCATAAACTAGGAACAGTCAATTGCCCTTGGTTAATGGTGTTAGCTGTAATTACACCTTTTGGATTGCTCAATAAATCTAGTTCTAAAGGAGCATCAGAAGCGGGTGGTATAGATGCTTCAGTTTGTGCTGTTGATGGTTGAATTGATAAAAGGTAAATCGTGGTGAGGGTAATGCCATATAGTAGTGTCAGTAATGACTTTTGACCAGCCATTTTATGTTTCCGCATAAATTATACCGTGTTCGATTTGGGATTAATCTTCAAAGGAGTATGGGTAATAGGTTTTCGTCAATTCTTCAAAACCCATTACCGAAGGGAGGGGAAAAGGGGAAAGGAAAAAAGGGGAAATGTTGAATTAGATACGCAGAAATTTTTATATGATTATTTTCCCCAATAAGGGTTTAAAACCCCCTATGCCTAAGTGGTTTTATTTGGGGGGAGGTCACAATTCCCGAATCCAAATTCTTTCCCCTTTACCATGAACCCATGAACCATGAACCCCTAATGAGTGAACCATTACATTTTTTAGATTATCGTTAATTTGTTAATCTAAAGTCTGAAATTTGGAATTGTCTACTTACTAAGGACAGAGCTTTTAATACCAATGTTTCTAATTTTAACTGTATAAGTAACGCCTTTCGGCAATCAAAACAATTTTTCTGTCTTCTAGCAGATAATGAAAGCAGCTCCCGTGCGATCGCTCTGCATCTTTGATCAGTTCGTAGTCAGGTGAAATTGAGCGATTAATCGCTCACTACGAACTTATCTACGTTATCTGATTGATACCGATTGGTATTATTTCAGATTCTTGCTGTTTTTTCTAAGTTCTTGCTATTTTCTTTTATTTTTAATTTATTGGAAGTCGCAAACTGTGGATAAAGCTTACTCAATAGCTGTGCGATCTCTTCAGAACTAGAAGAATTAATTAAACTCAGGTTTAAAGGTGCTTTACTAATAAACCTCGCATAAGACTCACTTAAATAAGGACGATAATTAGGTTTGTTGACAAGATGAGTTTCAAAAAAAGCCACACTGAGAGCTTTAACATAAGAGTAAGCTGCTGTGCGATCCGGACCAAGTAATCCATTTGGTACAGGTATCACTGTTTGACTGGGAGGTGGATCTATTTCTACTGTGAAATGAGTGCCATTTTCAATTAATGCTAAATATTTATCTGGATTTGGCAGCCTGGTAAAAGGAAAAATCTGTTCTGGTACGGGTGGGGTAAAAATATCTTGACTACTAGCTAATAGCATTGTCGGAATTTGAATTTGACTTACTCCTTTAGAACCAAAAATTGTGCTACTTAAGGGATTAAATGCCAAAATGGCTTTTACCCGATCGTCTTTAATTGGATAAATACCTGGTTGTAATTCCAACGCTCCACACTGTAAGAAAACGGATAAATTTAACGAACGGTTAGGAATACAATCTTTCCGGACTTGCTGAAAATTTATTGTTGCACCTGCTAACGCTAAAGCGGTATATCCACCTAAAGAATGTCCGATTACTCCTACTTGTTTAAGATTAAATTTTCCCTTGAGATTAACATCAGAATCGTTAAGACGTTGAAGTTCATCTAATAAGTATTTTACATCTAATGGACGGTTAATTAAATCTGTTGCTTGTGGGGTACTTGCAAATCCTGATAAGAATTGTTGAAAATCCTTAGAGTTAGTTTCCGGATGTTCAATTACCGCAACTGCAAAGCCATAGGATACTAAATGTTTAGCTAAATAGGCAAATGTATTGCGGTCTTCTGCTAAACCGTGAGAAATTACAATTACAGGAAAAGGAGAAGGGAAGCTATCTGTTTTATTCTGCCGTGATTGAGGTAAATATAAATCTACGTCTAAGTTGCGTTCTGATATAGCTCCAGATTGATTTTTCCGCGAGCGATCGCGCAGATTTAAAGTGATTTTTTCGGAACTCAAACCACCTGCTAGTCGAATATCTGGCTGTTGTGAAAAATCAATTTGCGCTTGTGTTGTATTATCTGCTAATTGTTGTAGTGCCGCAACTACTGCATCTCTTTTTTTCAGTAAGTCTGATAATTGCCCAAATGTATTTATCGTTTCCGAAAAATTCAAACGAATACTGGGGCTAGGATATCGACGTAAGATATTAATTAATGTTAAACCTTCTGGGTCAGCAGCAGATAAAATAAGTGTAGAGCGTAAAGCGTAGAAACCATTTTGTCTAGTTTCCACTTGCACTAATTCTCCCAGACGTTGCAGTATTTTTTCACCGATGGGGGAATAGGTAAACTGCGAAACTAAGGTGGGGCTAATGTTAAATTTAGTTTGCAGAAATTCTCGTAGTTGTGCTAGTTGTTCTGGTTTAGCACGTTTAGTATAAAAGGCAAAGTCGGAAGTAATTTTACCTTGTTTGGCAAACAGTTCTAAATCATTGGTAGAGATAGAAAAGTCACCAAATGGGGGGTAATAAAAATCAATGCGATCGGCTCCGAATACAGGCGTTGTAATTGCTACACTGGATATAACTCCGAATAAAGAAGCGTTGACGTAGCCTCTCCAACGGAAAATCGCTTTTCCTAGCCAATGCTGCTTTTTGTGAAGTATCTGACTAAAATAATCTATATTGTGCTGTGTCATTGCCACTACTGCCAGAGTGTCTGCCACAGTATGATATAACTTTTTGTTTCGTACTAAACATTTTAACGCTGACTACAAACTTGATTACTGATGTGTACTTGTCACCCCTCAATTCATGCGATCGCCATGCTTGGCTTTTTAAGAAAGTAAGCTCGTGTTACAAATTTCCTTCAACAATCAGGGAACACTACAAGTAAGCATCTAAAACTGCTTGGATGAGCAGTGAGATTAGACGCGAATCAACTTGGTTTAACCCTGGAGGAATAGCTGTTATGAGTTTTATGGAAAACTTAAAGGACATAGCACAAAAGGCTAACGAGGCAGCGCGTGCTGCTATATCTAAAATAACACTATGAAAATGCGTCTACTTTCTAAGCTAAAATTTGTTCCATCTCAACTAATAGCTGTAACAGTAGCACTAACACTACTCTTGTTTATTCCTCAAAATTGGCTGAAGTGGCAAGCGTATTATAACTTCGATAGGATTACTCAACACGAATTTCAACTACAACGATTGAGTGATAAAATTACTTATTTGGATGAAGTCTTAACCATGTCGGCTCGCATGAATGCTGCAACAGGAAATTTTGCTTGGGAGCAACGCTATCGTCAATTTGAACCTCAACTTGATGTTGCCATCAAAGAATCTATTAAACTAGCTCCCAAAGCATATACAAATGAGAATGCAAAAAAAATTTATACGGCTAATCACAATTTGGTTTCAATGGAATACCAATCTTTTAACTTAGTTAGAAACAATCAAAAGGATGCAGCGCAGCTTCTATTATCCAGTCACGAATATGAGATTCAGAAACACATTTATGCTGATGGTATTGCTCAAAGAAACCATAATATTTCACTGGATTTGCAGCAGAAAGTTACTAAATACCGCCAAAGAATGTTTTGGGCATTTTTAATATCTATCATAAGTTTATTCATTCTGATTCCTGCATGGCTTTTAGTATTACATTTATTGCAAAAGTATCTGAGAGCTAAAAAAATATCTCAGGCTGCTTTAGAAGAAGCTAATTCTAACTTAGAAATACAAGTTGCGACAAGAACAGAAAAATTAAAACAAAAAAATATCCAATTACAACAAACACTACAAGAATTGCAAGCCACTCAAGTACAGCTAATTCAAAGTGAAAAGATGTCTTCGTTGGGTCAACTAGTTGCTGGTGTTGCTCATGAAATCAACAACCCAGTTAATTTCATTTATGGCAACTTAATGCACTTTAGAGAATATACTCAGCAATTACTAACTTTAGTCAACCTATATCAGCAACAAGGTTTTTATCACCCAAAAATAGCTAATTTTATTCATGAAATAGATCTCAACTTTGTTATAGAAGATGTACCAAAAATTTTAGCCTCAATGGAAGTTGGTGCTGAACGCATCCGTGAGATTGTGCTAACTTTACGGAACTTTTCACGTCTTGATGAAGCAGAAATGAAACCTATTGATATCCATGAGGGGATTAATAGTACATTATTAATTTTGCAGCATCATCTTAAAGGAGTGCATGACCAGCAAGAAATTATAATTATCAAAGATTATGGTAATTTGCCTTTTGTCGAATGTTATCCGGGAGGACTAAACCAGGTATTTATGAATATTCTTAGTAACGCTATTGATGCTTTACGACAAAAAGAAATAGAATACTTAAAAGGAGGAATTAAAAATTACAGTTATTCTATTACTATCCATACTAAAATTAAAGATAACAAATCTGTAATTTTTAGTATAAAAGATAGTGGACTAGGAATAACGGAAGAAGTAAAAAATAGAATATTTGACCCTTTTTTTACTACTAAACCAGTAGGCAAAGGTACTGGTTTAGGATTATCTATTAGTTACCAGATTATAGTAGATAAGCATAAAGGAAAAATTAAGTGTATCTCTGCACCTGGTAAAAATACAGAATTTGTAATTGAGATTCCTATTAAACAAAGCAATCTCCTTGAGCAACCTAAGCAGCCAGAATTATCTTGAAAACTAAACGTTGGTATTTGAGTGCGATTCGTACCTGAGGAAATAGTTGAAGATGAAAATGTCAAGGCAAAACATTGAAAAGTTTCATAACTAATTCACCATAATCGCTTTCTCAAATAACTAGCAACTTGGGTTAATTAGGAAAAACGAACCGCACTACTATCGCAGAGGACACAGAGTTTGGCAGAGTTGAAGAGAGATTCTGTGTAAGTCATAAATTATTTGGTTGTTGGATTAAAGCCTGAAAGCGTCCATCGTCACGGATTTTGTCAAAATCTGAGTGAGTTTGGATCGTGTGCAAATATTGTTCTGGACAGATAATAATTGCTTGTTGCAAGTTTTCAATTGCTGCTTCAATGTTGTTTTGCAAGGCGTAACAGCGCGCTTTATTATACCAGACTACATGATCGTTGGGTTGCAATTCAATGGCACGATTGTAACTAGCGATCGCATCTTCGTAATGCTGTAATTTTTCCCAAGTTATGCCCCGGTTTAACCAAGCTTTATAATAATCTGGTTCAATTGCTAAAGCGCGATCAAAGCTGACGATCGCTTTTTCATAACGTCCCCAGTTACTCAAACTTGCACCTCGGTTATGCCAAGCCATAAGGTTGTCGGGGTCGAATTCAAGAGCGCGATCGTAGCTGTTAACAGCTTCTTCATAGCGTCCTAGTTGTTTGAGGGCATTACCTTTGTTATTCCATGCCCAATAAGCATCTGGTTGGAAGTTTATAGTGCGATCGAAGCTAATAATTGCCTTTTCATAATGTCCCAAGTCGCATAAGGTAATACCGCGATTGTGCCAAATAGTAGCGGAATTGAAGTTAAATTCAAGAGCGCGATCAAAGCTGTTGAGAGCTTCATCGTGACGTTCTACTTTTCCTAGGGCAATAGCACGGTTGTGCCAAACCCAGCAAGCGTCTGGACGTAATAAGAGCGTTAAATCAAAACAAGCGATCGCATCCATGTGACGACCCAAGGAACCTAAGGCAAAACCTTTTTGCGATAAGGCTTCCGGATAATCTGACTGACATTTAAGCGCTTTGTCGAAATTAGCGATCGCCTCTTCAAACTTTTCTGCTTTGTTTTGGCGCAATCCTTGGTGAAAATATAATTCCGCTTCTAGTTTAAGGATTATTTTCATAGACCTGGCATCTTCCCTTGGTATGATATTTTTTCCAGATTCCCAAAAGGATAACATAAGCACAAAAAATATGTTTGTAAAAGCACTCAGCAATTTGTGAAAAACGCATCATTCACCCATTTCCAGATGTAGAGACGTTCCACCATTTCCAGATGTAGAGACGTTCCACCATTTCCAGATGTAGAGACGTTCCGGCATTTCCACATGTAGAGACGTTCCGGCATTTCCACATGTAGAGACGTTCCGGCATTTCCACATGTAGAGACGTTCCGGCATTTCCACATGTAGAGACGTTCCGGCATTTCCACATGTAGAGACGTTCCGGACCGAACGTCTCTACTAGTGTTACAAATGTGAGATCCTGAAAATAGTTAAGGACGGTCAAGGGAGTCTAAAGAGAATGCAACAACATGGGCAATCAACGGTTGTAATTACCGGTGCATCCTCAGGAGTCGGTTTGCAAGCTGCAAGAGCGCTTGCTCAAACAGGAAAATGGCATGTGATCATGGCATGTCGGGATATCCCGAAGACGGAAAAAGCTGCCCAAACCTTAGGAATGCCCCAAGACAGCTACACAATCATCCATCTCGACTTAGCTAGCTTAGAAAGTGTGCGACAGTTTGTGAAAAACTTCAGAGAAACCGGTAAGTCTCTGGATGCTTTGGTGTGCAATGCTGCTGTGTATATGCCTTTATTAAAAGAGCCGTTGTACAGCGAAGACGGATATGAGTTGAGCGTTGCCACAAATCATCTGGGACATTTTCTTTTGTGTAATTTGATGCTTGAGGATTTGAAAAAATCTTCATCCCAGCCAAGATTAATTATTTTGGGAACTGTAACGGCAAATCCGAAGGAGTTGGGAGGCAAAATTCCGATTCCAGCACCTCCAGATTTGGGAGAACTCCAAGGCTTTCAGGCAGGTTTTAAAGCCCCGATTTCCATGATTAACGGCAAGAAGTTTAAACCAGGTAAAGCTTACAAAGATAGCAAGCTTTGCAATGTTTTGACGATGCGGGAATTGCATCGACGTTATCACGAGTCAACTAATATTGTTTTCAGTTCTCTGTATCCGGGATGTGTAGCAACTACGGCTTTATTTCGCAACCACTATCCGCTCTTTCAGAAAATCTTTCCACTCTTCCAGAAAAATATTACTGGTGGATTTGTCTCTGAGGAATTGGCAGGCGATCGCGTTGCCGAAGTTGTCGCCAATCCCGAATACAATAAATCCGGGATGTATTGGAGTTGGGGAAATAGACAGAAAGAAGGTCGTAAATCTTTTGTGCAAGAGGTTTCTAACGAAGCTAACGATGATAACAAAGCTAAACAACTCTGGGATTTGAGCGCAAAGCTAGTTGGAATTGCCTGACGATCCAGTTGGTAATGGGTAATGGAGAAAATCATTACCTATTACCAACCTCATAATCCCTCAAAGCAAGCAGCTACTTAACAATAAGCACTTACAAGGTAAACTTATGGCAAAAGTTGCGAATATGCTGTTTGATGAATTGGTGACTGTGCGATCGCGTTACAAGGAGACTAACTAGAGTGAAATTAATATCCGAACCACCGATTCCAGTGAAAATCCAAAAGATGAAGGAACGAGTGCGATGGAATCATTCAAGTATTGTCTCACGCTCAATTGACCAAACCAGCATGGTTTTGGATGACGGTAGAGACGATTGCCCAGAATTTTCTTTTATGGTTATCGGTGATACTGGCACTAAGTCACATTATGGCGAACATCCCCAACGCAAAATTGCCGAATTAATGCTTCTTCACCGTGACTCTTGCCGTTTTGTCTTGCATACGGGGGATGTAATTTATGTGGTCGGTTCCCATGAGTATTATCCCTCAAAGTTTATTGAGCCTTACCGCGAGTTTTTGGAGGGTGGCAAGAACCCTAAAAAGATTGCTTACGATCGCATGGTCTTCAACTTACCAATATTACCTGTGCTGGGCAATCACGATTACTACGATGTACCGTTGATGTATCGCTGGCTGACAGGAGCAACCCAACCCCTACGTCGGATCTTCGGCTATCAAGATATAGAGATTGGCTGGCATGGTTCCTATCAAGGCAACGCTTATGCAAAAGCATTTCTTGATTATTTGAAGGCGATCGCTTCTCCGAAAGAGTTAGAACGTCACCTCGATACTCATTATACTGCCAAAACTGACACCGGACGCTGTTTGCGTTATCAACCCGGACACTTCACCCGCTTGCCCAATCGTTATTATACGTTTCGTTACGGCGGTATTGACTTTTTCGCTCTTGACTCGAATACTTTTAATGAACCATTACCGCTGCCGGCAACCAAAGAAGGGGAAATTAATCGGCGCGAATTAGAAAAACGTTGGCGGGAGATAGACCAAGAAGAATCAGAGATTTTGGCATTATGCGTAGACGCGGAGCGCCTTGTCGATAGACATCACCTCAACCCAGATATCCCCTCATACGCAGAAAAACTCGATGAACTCAGTGCAAAATTAGACCAAATCAACCAAATCAAAATTGACATTGAGAAACAACTTGCATCTAACAACCCGTCTGCTATCGACTTTGAACAACTCGAATGGTTGAAACAAAGATTAATTGAATCTTGGCATACTTCAGACGTGCGCGGACGTATAATTTACTTTCACCATCCGCCCTACGTTACTGAAAGCAATAAGTGGCATCAAGCACAAACATTAGCAGTGCGTCACCGCTTGCGTGCTTGTTTTGATGCAGTTGCCCTTCAAGTTGGTTCCCTAACTCAAGGACGTTCAATAGTCGATTTAATCTTAAACGGTCACGCCCACTGCTTAGAATATCTCCGCACCACTGATACTGGATATGCAGACTCGCACATCAACTGCATTATTAGTGGTGGTAGCGGTCATTATCCCCGTCGTCAACGCTCCCAGGGAACAGAATTGATGGAAACTGTTGAGGGAATTGACGGCAGTTCTACCCGGAAAATTGCGGATTCATTACTTTATGTTGGTCGCGAAGGGTACAAACCCCACAGGCGATCGCCTTACTCATTCGTGCGAATTGATGTACAATCCGGTTCCCCACCCAAGTTGATCATTAGACCGTTTGTGGCAGAGCGAATTGGAGAAAAGTGGTGCGATCGCGCTTTGGAACCCTTTGTGATTTAAATTTTTGTGTAGTAGCAACCGTCGTCGAGACGTGACGGCGGAACGTCTCTAAAATATGTGTGATGTACCGGACATGATATGAAATATCAACCGAAAAATAACCTTTTATATCTTGGTGTAATCATCCTACTAATACTGTGCTGCTGGCTACTTAACCCTACGCTGTCACCAATTGCACCTACAGCATCCGCAACATATCAACAAAAGGCTGTCCACAGCCCAGACGGTATCGGCAAGTTCTATCAAGGTCGAGAAATAGCAAAAGTTATGGGACACACCGGTGCTTCATGGCTAGAAAGACCCCAACGTGAAGCGGAAGAACAGCCTAGTAAGATAGTAAACGCCATCGACCTCAAACCTAACGATGTCGTTGCAGACATTGGCGCGGGTACAGGTTATTTAAGCTTTCGCATCGCACCTTTAATTCCCAAAGGAAAGGTGTTTGCTGTGGATATTCAACCAGAAATGTTAGATATTATTAAGTCTTTGAAAAAAGAGAAAAATATCCCCAACGTTGAACCGATTTTAGCAACCGTGAGTAACCCCAACTTACCGTCGGAAAGTGTAGATTTGGCGATAATGGTCGATGCTTACCACGAATTTGAGTATCCCTTAGAAGTTATGCAAGGAATTGTCAGCGCCCTTAAACCTGGTGGTAGAGTGGTTTTGGTTGAATACCGAGCCGAAAATCCTTTTGTCACGATCAAACCCTTGCACAAGATGAGTCAGAAACAATTAAAAAAAGAAATGCAAGCTGTTGGTTTGCTTTGGCGCCAAACCAAAAACTTGCTACCACAGCAGCATCTAATGGTGTTTGAAAAACCGCAGACATGAATCTGTACCTTTAGAATAACTGCCTTGTGTTTCTTGAAAGTTAATCATTGAACTCTCCTGGCTTTGAAAAACCAGGATTCTGAACTGATATTGCGGTGCGGCGGCTTATAGCCGCCGGGAGCAATGTTTATTCTGCCCTTCCGGGCTTTGACTGGTTCAAGCAGTCCTACTCGCCTCGACCAATTACTTGGCTGTGCGGCTACTTTGAAGTTACTCATAATGTTTTTTGTTATGGGTTTTTCACCAACATCATGGGTAAAATTAACATGCCTTTCGGAATCAGGCGGTTAGCTTTCATCCCCCGGATAAATCACGCTTGGGCGGTACTACGTACCTGTTCTTCGTATTTTCTCAGAGGAATGCTGATAGACATCTCCAGAAATGAACTATGCGTTGCCCAGAACCCTTGATGAGACGTGAAATTTCGCGTCACAATAATTGTTTTCTGGAGATGTCTAATAGACAACCTATTTGAAAATGAACTATGCGTTGCCCAAAACCCTTGATTAGAGGTGAAATTTCACGTCTCTACATTCATTTTCAAATAGGTTGTCTAATAAAGATAGGAGTGAAAATTAAATATGCATTATCCATAACCCTTGATTAGACTATCAAGTGCTACGTCTCTACATTCATTTTCACGTTTATGTCTAATAATAGGAATCAAGAAGCAACTTTATCTTGAATACTACTCAGACAAAAACTCAGATGGGAACGAATAGCCCGCTCATAAACTAAAGTTTGCTCTGTGCGTACCCCAACAGGTTGATATATCAAGTTCACTTCGGGAAATTCCTGCCAAGACAGCAAAAAAATGTCTTTGGCTGGAGTAGTAATTTGATAATTATTCTCTTGTCTTTTCTTTATGAGCCGGCAATTATTTAGCTTTAATTTTTGTCTAAATAATTCTTCAAATTCGGGAACTAAATTTGCATAATTTGTCATAGTCTATACACGCTCAAACGTTTTAGTGAGAGAATCCGCATCTGGTGATACTAACAATTATGACACTTGATCTACTGAAAATATAAAAATATTTTGGATGTATAAACTAGCCTCTGTATTTGTTAGCCAAATTAAATTGATTCGGCAAATCTGTAACAGTAAATACTGTTTTGCAAAAAGTAGTCTATAGTGGTTAGTAGATTACACAAAACTAGGTAAAAAATTTGGCTGACATTATTGATACCGCTGTAAGTGCAGGTTCTTTCAGTACCCTAGTTGCTGCAATCAAAGCTGCTAATTTGGTAGATACTCTTAAAGGCGCTGGTCCCTTCACCGTCTTTGCACCTACTGATGAAGCATTTGCAAAGCTTCCAGCAGGCACAGTAGACGCACTACTTAAGGACATTCCCAAACTCACGAAAATCCTGACTTATCATGTCGTTTCCGGCAAGGTTATGGCTGCTGACGTGGTTAAGCTAAAGTCAGCTACCACAGTTGAAGGAAGTAATGTGAAAATTGACGCTTCTAATGGCGTGAAAATAAATGATGCTACCGTTGCAACAGCTGATGTTGCTGCTGATAACGGTGTCATTCACGTCATTGATACTGTGTTAATTCCTGCGTAATTAAACGCTTAGATAGGTAATACTATCTCTGGGGCAACGACTAGAAATAGTCGGTGTCCCATTATTGTATAAATGTGTTTTATATCATGACAGGCTGATGGCGCATACTGTAGAGACTACCAAGTGCTACGTCTCTACTTATTATTATTATTATTATTATTATTGCGACTGACCAAAACGTTCTAATAATTCTTCACGAGATAATTGCAGTAGTCAGGGAGTAAATTCTTCGATTGGTAGCGATCGCAATGGTTCTATAATTTTTGATAATTGCTCATCCAACAAGGCAAAACGAATTTTCGGCAAATTTTCGACGACTTTTCTTTGTCCTTCTATTTGTCCCCGTCCCAATACGCTTGGTGTTAACGTATGTAGAGACGTTGCATGTGCAACGTCTCTACAAGGGTTTTGGGTTCACAAATATTCTTAACCGAACCGTATTGATTAGACAGGGACTTTGAGTCCTTGGCAAGCTGGGAGTTTAAGTCAGCTAAAAGACCATCAGCAACTATCACTAACCGTTTTTTCCCTAATTTACCTTTCACCGGAGCTAGGATAAGTTGACTGAGTTCGGTTGCTGCTCGATCAATTCTTCGAGTTTTGATGTCTGGACAGGGGGATTCTTTATTTGTTACCGAAGGTGGTTTGGAACTGTTCTGACTGATAAGGCAAAATAGATTGATGGCACTTTTATCTATCTCTGATTTTTTCGGAAGTTGGTAGGTGTCGAGAGAATTGGGAGAAACAACCCATAAAAAACTGCGATCGCTACCCAAGGAATACTGTAGATGCGAATACGGGTTTTGGCAATAATTCTATTTTTATGTAGAAAGAGGAATGATGCTGGCGCTTTTTGCTACACTATCCCAAACTATCCAATTACAAGAATCATTCACATCAGCCGGATTATTTGTCACTTTAAAATAAAGCTTTTGGCTGCCTTTGGGTTCAATAGCAAAATCGGCATTTTGAGCGTATACTACTTTGAAACCTCTATCTCGCAGGCAATACATTGCCCAATTTTTCAATGACTCCTTATATGGATTGTGGGGAATTGGTGGACTTGTGATTAATGCTTCTTCGATGACTTGAAATATTTGCATGTTTGTTAGTTGGAGCGTTGGAGCGTTGGAGCGGTGGAGCGTTGGAGCGGTGTTCTACTAACCACTAACCATTTACATCATCCGGATCGCAACGAATTTCAATCATAAAGCCATCGGGATCGTAAAAATACACACCTCTACCTGTGGGACGGGTGACTGGACCGTGAGCGATCGCTATTTTATTTTCTCTTAGTACTGCCACTGCTCGCTCAAATAATTGCGGCTCGATATCAAATGCCAAATGATATGCTCTAGTAAACGTCTGAAGAGGATTTGGATTGGGTGGTGATAGTTCCGGTTCCCAAAATAAATCGAGGATTGTCCCATCTGGAGTAACGAAGTTGGCAACTTTACCTTGTGCTACCAACTCAACTAAGGTTTTGGGAACTTCTTCCCCTGTAAGTTCATGCAAACCCAAAATTGTGCTGTAAAAGTGGCGAGAAGCTTGCATATCATGCACATTTAAGGCAATATGATGCACGCGACGCAGATTTCCGGCGACAAGGGTAGGACTACAAGTGGTGCTAAAAAGCATGGTATGACTCAATTCCTTACCTAAGATAGAAGCAAAGTTCGTTTATTCAAGTTTATTATTCATCATAAAAAGCGATGATGCAATTTGATTATTCTTTAGACTTTAAGAATATCGACTTTCGCCAACATCCAGAACTGTATCGCGTTGGCAAAGGTGAACAGGGTGTACTTTTGGTAGAACCCTACAAATCAGAGATTCTTCCTTACTGGCGATTTAAGACTCCGGATATTGCTAGAGAGTCGAGTGAAAAAATCTACGAAATGTTTCTTGCTTATTTGGAACAAGATGATTTTGTCGGTGCAGATATGGCACGAAAGTTTATTCAAATGGGTTATACGCGATCGCGTCGCTATGCTAATCACAAAACTGGCAGAAAATACAAAACAAACCCCCAAAAAGAAGCTTCACCAGAAGCACAACTGCAAGCGCGAAAAGATATCTTACCTTATGAAGTAGACCCGGTGAAAGCCGAATCCGCAGCGATATTTAAAGAAAAATGGATCCAAGCAAAAACAAATCAAAAATATCTTCTGTTATTAAAAAAACATCAAGAAAAAGTTCAGGCAAAAGTCGATAGATGCGATAATCTAATTAGTAGAGACGTTCCGGCGGAACGTCTTTACTAGTAGAGACGTTCCGCCGGAACGTCTTTACAAGATGTGTGATATCATATCCGAGAAATCCCCATAATTAATTAGTAGAGACGTTTCGGCGGAACGTCTCTACTGTTGATTTGCCGGATATGAAAATTTTAGTAACAAATTATTTTTTCTAGCTGCTAGAATTTCTTCTATCTTGGTTGTTTTGCTGTCTATTCATTTTGTACTCATTTTTTTCTAAAAGTCTCTGAGTAGTAATCAGAACAACAATTAGCAATAAAAGCTGAATCTGCCAAGGAGCTAAGACCAAACTTATAATTAAGCTGATAACTGCAAGTATGCCTGCAAAGTAGGTGATTTCATCGACACCTTTTTTAAAGATGTAACCAGTTATCAAGCCAGTAAAAAGTGGTATCAAAAAAGACAAAGTCATTTTAAACAAACCTCTGCACTAGAAGTACGTTGCTCTGAGAATATAAAGATTTCCGGTAAGTGTACTTACTTTACATCCAAACATGTTTTCAGTACAATGCCTAATTTCAAATAACAACGTGTAAAATAGAGATTCCGGAATAACTATGATTTAATTTAGCTTAACACTCTAGGTTTATGCTGAAAGAGCCATTTGGCATATTACTTGAGAAATATATTTTCGCTCCTTAACACTTGATGCTGAACATTCCTCAATTATTGGCAACTGAATTAGACCTTAAACTTTATCAGGTGCAAAACGCGCTCGAACTATTCAAGGAGGGTGCGACAATTCCCTTTATTGCACGTTACCGCAAAGAGCGTACCGACGAGATGAATGAAGTGCAATTGCGTGATGTTGCGGATAGGTATACTTACTTAGAAGAACTGGAAGAAAGAAAAGCGGCGATTTTGAAAGCGATCGCCGAACAAGGTAAACTCACTTCGGAACTGAAAGCAAAAATCGAATTCTGCCTACAAAAAACGGAACTTGAGGATTTATACTTACCTTATCGACCAAAGCGACGCACTCGCGCTACTATCGCTAGAGAAAAGGGACTCGAACCTTTAGCACAGTTTATCAAGTCGCTAAATGTTAAGAATGGTATAGCAGCTTCACTAGAAGAAGAAGCCGCAAAGTATATTTCCGAAAGCATGGGAGTAAAGACAGCAGAAGAAGCACTCAAAGGTGCTGCTGACATCTTAGCGGAAGAAGTCGCAGAAAAAGCCAAATTGCGGGCATATGTGCGCGAATATCTCTTAGAAGAAGGAGTGTTTATCTCTCGCATCAAAGACAAGCATCCCGAAGGTACAACCAAGTTTGAAATGTACCGCGACTATAAAATTAGAGTGCCAAATATCGCACCGCACAACATGTTAGCGTTGTGTCGCGGTGAAGCTGAAGAAATATTACATTTTGAAATTTCCTTTGATGAAGATGTGGTACTTTCTTATTTAGAGTCGGAAGAAATTCACTCAAAGCAGCGTGTAATGAGAAATTTTTATCAGGATATGTTGAAAGATGCATTCAATCGCCTGATGAAAACATCTTTGATCAGTGAGGTAATATCTGAAAAGAAACTTTATGCAGATATTGAGTCAATTAAAACATTTGAAACGAATCTGCGAGAGTTATTGCTAGGAGCGCCGGCGGGAATGAAACCAACTTTGGCGATAGATCCGGGGTTTAGAACTGGATGCAAAGTGGCAGTACTCGACGAAACAGGGCAATTTTTAGAGTATCAAGCGGTGTTTCCCCATCAAGCCGCAGAACAACGCGCTAAAGCTGCACAAACCATCAAAAAGTTGATGGAAAAATATAAGATAGAATTGATTGCGATCGGTAATGGTACAGCTTCACGAGAAACAGAAGAATTTGTCTCAGAAGTTTTGCGTTCCATTGAACGCAAACCAATTAAAGTGATGGTAAATGAGTCTGGTGCATCTATATATTCTGCCAGCAAACTAGCAGGTGAAGAGTTCCCCGATTTAGATGTTACTGTACGCGGTGCGATTAGTATCGGGCGCCGTTTGCAAGATCCATTAGCGGAACTTGTGAAAATAGACCCGAAATCTATTGGTGTGGGACAATATCAACATGATGTCGATCAAAAGTTGTTGAAAAAGAAGTTAGATGAAACGGTAGAAAGCTGTGTTAACTATGTTGGTGTGGATTTGAATACCGCATCAAAGGAACTTCTGACTTTTGTATCGGGAATTAGCTCAACCGTAGCGAACAATATCGTTAAATATCGTAACGAGAACGGTGCATTTAAAAATCGCCGCCAACTTTTGAAAGTTCCTAAATTGGGACCAAAAGCCTTTGAACAAGCGGCAGGTTTTCTTCGCATTCGCGGTGGTGACAACCCCTTAGATAATACCGCAGTGCATCCAGAAAGTTACGCAGTTGTGAGTGCGATCGCATCCGATTTAGGTGTACCCTTACAACAGGTAACGGAAATTGCCGAAAAGTTGAAAAAAACCAACTTGAAAAAATACGTTACCGATGCGATCGGTGAACCGACGCTGCGTGACATCAAGAGCGAACTAGAAAAGCCAGGAAGAGATCCGCGTGCTGAATTTAAGTATGCCACTTTTAAAGAGGGAATCAAAGAAATTTCTCATTTAAAAGCAGGGATGGAATTAGAAGGTATCGTTACCAATGTCGCTAATTTTGGCGCATTTGTCGATATCGGTGTGCATCAAGATGGTTTGGTGCATATATCCCAACTTGCTGATAGATTCGTAGACGATCCGAATAAAGTTGTGAAGGTAGGGCAAGTTGTGAAAGTGCGAGTTATGGAAGTTAACGAGAAATTGAAGCGGATTGGTTTGTCAATGAAGGCTGTGAAGCAGTAGAATCTCAGCATTTTACCTCTCCTCGCTTGCTGTGGAGGGGTAATACCATTTCACGTTAATAACGATACATATGAATCTTGTAGAGACGCGAAATTTCGCGTCTCTACAGGTCTGTATTTGTATCAAGGTTTTTGTGAAACGGTATAAGGGTAATGTTTGCTTAATTTGACATAGGAATGAAAAAGAATGTAGAGACGTAGCACAGAATAGTCTCTTGGGGTTCGGGCAACGCATATTTAAATTCGGTCGATGTCTATTTGACAATATTGCACATTATGTGTCTAATAAAAAGTTAGGGTTCCCGTTCTTTTTTTATGTAGTATCTTTACATGCAACTACCCAAACGTTAGAAAATAATAAATTGTGACTATTCAAACAATAAATAAAATATGGCAATTTATAAAGTTCGACTTATCAATTCTGCAATTGGCTTAGATCGCACAATTGAAGTACCACAAGACCAATATATCCTTGATATAGCCGAAGACATCGGTATCCGCTTACCATCTGGGTGTAAACAAGGCGAATGTTCCGTTTGTGTTGCTAAACTCATCAGTGGGAAAGTCGAGCAAAGCGAGCAAAAATTTTTGCGTCAGCAAGAAATCCAAGCTGGATATACGATTACCTGTGTAGCTTACCCTTTGTCTGATTGCACCTTAGAAACTCATCAAGAACAAGTCTTGTATAAATCGTCGCTTTACTTTCAATCTGACGCGACATCAGACGATACAAGCAAGAATATCTAACTTTAATTCTAGCGACTTACTTAACTTTTTTCACATACCAGCCAAATGGCATAAGACAAATCTACCTTCTTAGGGAGGTTTAAACCTAAGCGTTTAGTCGAAGATAGTTTTAGAACGTAAAAACAATCTTTGGTTCTTAGGTGAAAAAAAATGTTGTTGGGAACCTTCTTTATAACGCTAGCTACAGCTTTAAGCCTACTAATTGTTGATTTAGTTGTGCCCGGTGTTGATATAGCTAACTTTCCAGCCGCTTTAATTGCTGCTTTAGTAGTTGGTTTAATCAATGGTTCAGTTAAGCCAGTTCTGTCTACGTTATCTTTACCGCTTAACTTATTAAGCTTTGGAGCATTTTCTCTAATTGTAAACGGTCTGTGTTTTACATTAGCAGCATTTTTGGTTCCTGGGTTTAGCGTTCACGGAATTCTCGGTTTTATTCTCGGTCCAGTTGTTTTATCTTTTGCTAACACTTTCATTAGCAAATACTTTGCAGAGAAAAATCTGGCTTTGACTAGTGGTGACATCAAAACCCAAGGCGAATTACCTTCAAGGTAAGTATAAGTTGGAGTAGAGATGTCAGTAATATTATATCTCTACCCCAAATATGAAGGGTTAAATAAAACTTCCGAATTAAGATGATTCTTCAGATGGAGTTGATAATTCGGTAGCTTCCATAAAATGTAAGTAAATATTGAAACTGTAGCAGCAATCACATGAAATTAGTTCGTTTTATTCTTGGTCTTCTTGTGCCTCCATTAGGCGTCTTCTTGACAGTTGGTGTTGGTTCAACTTTGCTGATTAATGTTTTGCTAACTCTTCTCGGTTGGGTTCCCGGTAGTATTCATGCAGTTTGGGTAATTGCTAAACATGAAGAAGCTTTAGATAGACAGGAACCGATTTAATAAAGTTTTGAAGCTGGATAAATCTTCTCTCTTAACAAGGAAATAAATTAGGGTGGACTAATATTAAGTCCGCCTTTTTAATTGTTATATACAGTAGATTTCACTCCTGAGCAAGTACATATATAAAACCCCTCTCCTTGTAGAGACGTAGCACAGAATCGTCTCTACGTGTATTTGATTAGAGCGATAGGCTGCTGTATTTTGCAAAAAAGCCGACGACTGAAGTCGCGACTACAAAAACAAAGTCCGCAGAACCGAAGCGGACTTAATGTCTAAAAGCCTACCTGGGTAGGCTTTCTAGGTGCTCTATTTGTGAGATTTATCAGAATGTTCTCTTTCTTTAAAAGAGCTAACCGCTGTTGACAGCAACTCCCGCAAAATTAGTTTTACTTGACGTTCTTTTTTAGCGATAGAAGAACCGGCTTCACCAAGTTTATCTTCTAACTGCGATCGCTGTTGCGCTACCTGTGTAGCCAGTGTTTCCGCTTGCGGACGAGCTTTATCATACCAGGTCTTAGCCTCGTCTAGATAGCCTGTAACTTCTTCACCGCGTCCCCCGTAGCGTGCTGCTAAGTTAGCTCTGACAATGGCTAGCTGCGCTTGCAATTGAGCATAACGTTTCTGTAATAATGCGGCTTCTTCACTATTTTTGATCGTGTTGACAGCCGAATCAACAACAGTTTTGGTACGAGCATTTTCTTTGCCCGTTTCTCCAACATCTGCTAAAATGCCATCAATTTCTTGCTGAAGTTGTTCTTCTTGATTATCCAGTTTTGCCTGGAGTTGCTTCATTTCCGCTTGAGTTTTAGCAATAGCTTCATGTCTTTTGCTATTGACAGCTTCCAGCGCTCCTTCAATTGAGGCTGTCACTTCTTCTTTGAGTTCACCACCTTTTTCTTGTAAGTTTTCAACGACGCTAGAAACAGCTTCTCTGACAATGGTGCGAAGTTCTGTGGAACCTTCTTTAAATTCGGAGGTGACTTGAGAAACTGCGGCTTTGACAATTTCTCGAATGCGATCGGCTCTAAGTTGTCCGGCTTCTTTAGCTTGTTTGATGTCGGTTGTAATTTGTTCTTTGATATTGTTAGGCATGGAACTATTCTAGTGTAGATAATTTGGAACTCTAAAAGTTAAAATTCTTAGACATGGTGTAGTATTTACATTCTGGCGCAGTATTTTCTAGCTTGGCACTTCCTTTAGGTAGAAAAATATTCTGAATTTACTTACTTGTATGAGGTGACACTTCGTGAGATAATTATTATCTACCTATTGATAAATAAAAGTAAATTATGTGGTTAGTAAATGTTACTTGTTCAAATGATGCTTGGAAGCGCTCTGCTGTTGAATTTAAGACAATGACAGATAAGTATCAAGGCGATTGTATTTCTTCTAAGAGAATGCCTGATGGTAGGCGAATTATGGAATATAAAATTGAGGATGTTAATGATGCTGAAGCTTTTCAGGATGAATGTGCAAGTTTAGCTGAATTTACAGCTTACTTTGAGTCACTTTGAAAGTGGTGATAATTGATTACCAAACTGCGAAATTATTCCAGCATTTTATCTTATATTTAAAGGAGTATCAAAGTGAAAAAAACAGTGATAATTATCTTAGGAATGTTAATTTTATTAAATCTTAATTTCATATCTCCTGCCTTAGCCGACGATACAGTTAACGGCACACAAATTTTTAGCGTTCATTGCGCTGGTTGCCATATTAATGGTAGCAATATTATCAGGCGGGGTAAGAACCTGAAAATGAAAGCGCTCAAGAAAAATAATATGGATTCAATCGAGGCGATCGCATCCATTATAACTAACGGCAAAAACAATATGTCAGCTTACAAAGACCGCTTAACTCAACAGCAAATTCAAGATGTAGCTGCATACGTTCTCGAACAAGCAGAAAAAAACTGGCGCTAACAAAAGTTAGGAATTATGAGTTAAGAGTGATGAATTGATAACTCCTACTCCAAACTCCAAACTCCTAACTCCTAACTCCAAACTCCTAACTCCAAACTCCAAACTTTTAAAATGGTATTACCAACATCAAGTCGTCTACAATTAACTTCTGAAGTGAGGAATTATGAGTTAAGAGTGATGAATTGATAACTCCAAACTCCAAACTCCAAACTCCAAACTCCAAACTCCAAACCCCCAACTCCAAACCCCCAACTCCTAACTCCAAACTCCTAACTCCTAACTCCTAACCCCCAACTCCTAACTCCCAACTCCCAACTCCAAACTCCAAACTCCTAACTCCAAACTTTTAAAATGGTATTACCAACATCAAGTCGTCTACAATTAACTTCTGATTTAAACATTTGCCAGATCTTAAATGGAATGTGGCAAGTTTCTGGGGGACACGGACGCATTTACCCAGCCACCGCCATCGAAACAATGTTTAAATATATGGATGCCGGCTTTACTACTTGGGATTTAGCAGACCATTATGGTCCAGCAGAAGACTTTATTGGTGAGTTTCGGCGTCAATTAATTGCTAGTCGTGGCAAAGAAGCTTTATCTAATATACAAGCTTTCACAAAATGGGTTCCTCGACCTGGAAAAATGACCAAAAAACTGGTTGAGGAAAATATCAATATATCCCTGAAAAGAATGGACGTAGAATCATTAGATTTAATGCAGTTTCATTGGTGGGAATATAAAGATAAAAACTATTTAGATGCCCTCAAATATATGACAGAACTTCAAACAGAGGGAAAAATTAAGCATTTAGCTTTGACAAACTTTGATACTGAACATTTACAAATCATTACCGAAGCCGGGATCAAAATAGTTTCTAACCAAGTGCAATTTTCTTTAGTTGATCGTCGTCCGGAAGTGAAAATGATTAAGTTTTGTCAAGAACACGACATCAAACTTTTTACTTACGGCACAGTTTGCGGTGGTTTATTATCAGAAAAGTATTTAGGTAAACCCGAACCACGAAGCTTAGACTTAACCACCGTCAGCTTAAGAAAATACAAAAATATGATAGATGCGTGGGGAGGTTGGAGTTTATTTCAAGAATTACTTTCTACACTGAAACAAATTGCTGATAAGCATGGTGTGAGTATTTCTAATGTAGCAGTGCGTTACATCTTAGATAAGCCAGCATTAGCTGGTGTAATAGTCGGTGCGAGACTTGGTGTTTCGGAACATCTAGAAGATAATCCTAGAGTTTTTAACTTAACACTTGATGCTGAAGATAGCTTAAGACTTAATGTTGTGTCTGGCAATTCACGCGATTTGTATCAAATTATCGGCGATTGTGGCGATGAATATAGAAAATGAGAAGATGGTAAGATATGGGATGCGATCGCCTCCCAAAAACACAGGGGTGTAGGGGTATGGAAGCGTGGGGCAATGGTAATAATTCTCTTTCTAGTCCAAGCATCCCCAGTCCAAGCGTCCCTAGCCCCTATTTTCAAACTACCTGAACTCTATCGTATCAACAAACGCCAAAATTTTCTGCTTAATCTCATATGCTTGTTCTTCTAAAGAAGAGTGAGTTTCATCTGACAAAATGCCATGTTGACTGCTGACTATATACAAAAATTCACCATTAAAAAATGACAAAAGACCTCGGTACGCATCCATCCTGGCAGCGGTTCCATTATTTTCTTGCTTAGAAATCGTTGAACCTTTGGGCATATTAACTAAGACAAAGTAAGCCCCGTCCATTGTGTCTTCTAAATATTCGTTACGCTCCACATAAGCATCTGGTAAACTAGCAGAAATCGCTTGAGGTATATATTTATCTATTAGAACTGATTGCAGATATTTTTCCAGTCCCATAGACTCGATTTCTTCCTCCTCTTCAGGGGTTAGAGTATAATAATCGATTCTCAATAAAGTGCCGTAGTCATCAGAAAAGCCAACTACTCCTTCTTGACTTTGAACTATACCACCTTGCTGCGAGTCAACGGGAATCGAGACACTAAAATTACCCAAAGGTGATTCATAAACTTGCAGGCTAGGGTCTACTACCATTGTTTCGTCATCGTCTTCATATTCTTCATTTTCTGCTTCTTCATAAGCAGCGATTACTTCCTGGATAATTTCCTGCGCTTCCTCTTCTTCAAGATCCAAAGCTTGCTGTAACTTTTTCAACAAAGGCGTTTTTCCTTGAGGAATAATTAGTTCTTCTTCATCTATAACCATCAAGACACCGGCAGCAAAAGCGTCAAGTATTAATTCATCAGAAAGAGAATCAGTGGCAGTCTTAAATAGCCTTCCCAGACCTTGAACCTCAGCAATCTCCATCAGTCTATCGACAATTTCTGATATTTCCTCTTCTGAGTATTCCTCGAATACCTCAAATTCCCAGAGGATCATGGCTATAGTTTCTGCATCCACATCTTCGAAAGAAGAATCAGCTGCTGCGGTAACAACAGCGATCGCTGCTACTGCCTCTTCTGGAGTCAGTGCTTGTTCTGATTTCTCTTGGGAGTTAAAAATGTTGTCGTACTTGCCCATGATTGCTTCCTCCTTAAATGGCTAATGAGTGATTAGTGAGTGTCACTGAAATAATTAATAGGTATCTGTAATGCTGAAACACAACTAGGAACTATAGTACACAGGTAAGGAACATTCCTACCAAAGAAAATTTGATTAATTGGTAGAATTCTTTTAAGTTTAATAAACATTTCAATTTGATTTATTAATCTAACCGCCAAGTCCGCCAAGACAAAAACGGATATATGACATAATTTAGTTATATAATTATCTCGCGAAAATAACATTTGAATATATTTTTCATTCTGGGAAAAATCGACAATTTGTTGAGAACACAACCCAATAAAAAAATCAAGGTTTTACCCCCAAAGTGAAACGGCATTAAATCTGAAGTAAATTAAAAATTAGAGTACTAGTTAAAATAAAGAATTAGAGGGCACTCTTGACCGAAAAATAGATTCAAGAGTAAATACTAATGAATATGGTATACAAAAACACTTTATCTGTTTCAGCAAAAGAGCGATCGCTCATTCTCTGGTTTGATGAAGTCGGGATTGCTGACATTCCTCTAGTTGGGGGGAAAAATGCCTCACTGGGGGAAATGATTCAACAACTCACACCCCAAGGTGTTAACGTTCCTAACGGGTTTGCGACAACTGCCTATGCATATCGGTATTTCATCGAATCAGCTTCTTTAGAAGAAAAGCTGCGAGAAGTGCTGGAAGACTTGGATGTTGAGGATGTAACAAATTTACACTCGTCTGCGAAAAAAGCGCGATCGCTACTGCTGCACACACCATTTCCTCAAGAATTGCGGCAAGCGATTAGTGAAGCTTATCAAACCTTATGCGATCGCTACAACGCAGACACCGATGTAGCAGTGCGTTCCAGCGCTACCGCTGAAGACTTACCCGATGCTAGTTTTGCCGGACAGCAAGAAACTTATCTTAACGTTACTGGCATCCAAGGAGTATTATCAGCTTGTCATAAATGCTTTGCTTCCCTATTTACCGATCGCGCTATTTCCTATCGCCACACCAAAGGATTTGACCATTTTAACATTGCCCTTGCCGTAGGCGTGCAAAAAATGGTGCGCTCCGACTTAGCAACCTCTGGGGTCATGTTCTCCATTGACACAGAAACAGGCTTTAAAGACGCAGCAATAATTACAGCTGCTTACGGCTTAGGTGAAAACGTCGTTCAAGGAACAGTTAACCCTGACGAATATCAAGTTTTCAAACCGACTTTAAAAGCAGGTTTTCGCCCAATTGTCGATAAAAGATTGGGTACGAAAGAATTAAAAATGGTCTACGATGAAGGCTCAAAACTAACCAAAAATATACAAGTTTCTCCAAACGAACAAGCTAAATTTGCCCTTGCAGATGACGATATTTTACAACTAGCTAATTGGGCATGTTTAATAGAAGACCATTATTCCCAAGTTCACGGCAAATTCACCCCGATGGACATCGAATGGGCAAAAGATGGCATTACCAACGAATTATTTATTGTGCAAGCGCGTCCGGAAACAGTGCAATCTCAGAAAGCGCAGAATGTCTTGCGGAGTTATCGATTAGTAGAAACAAGAGGAGAGGGAGGACAGGGGGACTCCTTGGAGACAAGGGAACTCCTTGGAGAACTCCTAACTCCTAACTCCTCACTCCTAACTCCTAACTCCCCACTCTTAACTCCTAACTCCTCACTCCTAACTCCTAACTCCTCACTCTTAACTCCTAACTCCCCTCCCCCCCTCCCCCCCTCTCCCACTCCCCTAATCACCGGTCGTGCTGTCGGTGAAGCTATTAGCCAAGGGAAAGTTCATCTGATTTTAGATGTTAATAAAATGCATGAATTTAAAGCCGGGGAAATTCTTGTCACAGAAAGAACCGATCCCGACTGGGAACCAATTATGAAACGCGCTAGTGCGATTATTACTAACTCTGGTGGACGCACATGTTTTGATGGAGAAACAAAGGTTTTAACAAATAAAGGTTTTATGACCTTGCAGGATATTTATGAGCAAGGTCACGAAGGATTATTAACTCTATCGTTAAATCCACAAACAAGCAAAATAGAGTGGCAACCAATTATTGACTCGATGAAAAGGCAATCAAACATGATTGCTGTCAGCGTGTCTCAAACAGGTAGAGTTACTGATAACTGTTTGCGCCTAACTCCAGATCATAAGATGATTAATATTAGAGATGGGGAATATGTCAAAACCGAAATTCAAGAGATACTCGCACACAAAGAAATGGTGGTAGTAGCAGAACATGTTCCACAGTTGCAAGAAAATCAAAAAGAAAAGATAGAGTTAGCTTATTTATTAGGCGGTATTTTTACAGATGGTTCAATTTACAGAAGCCGCACTCATGGTGAAGTCCAGTTTATACAGAAAGACACCTGGGAAAAGCAGCAATTTATAGCTGCGATGAATCAATGCATAAATGCGGTTTACAGTAAATCTTTTGTTCCTTGTCTCTTAAATGCATCTTCTGGTTATATCAGAGGTCAGTTAGTAGTAGGTCAAGCAACAGCTTACAGCCTATACTCTAAAAAAATAGCCGACGAATTGCATGATAAAGAGCAAAATATAGTTAACATACTGCTGAACAACTCAGTAGAATTTGCTTACAATTTCCTTGCGGGAGTAATAGACGGAGATGGCTGTTATTTCAACAATCGCATTAATATATATATCTCCGAAAACCTTTTACTACAAGCTTTCATAGTAGCTTGTTTGAAAATAGGCACTGTTCCTTATGTAACAAAAAATAGAGGAATCTCTAATGTACAATTGGTTGAAAAAATTGCAGAAATCTTCAACTTTACTAAACGAGTCAAGGGAGAAGTTACCCAAAGAACAATACAAACACGCTTCTTTGCTACTAACCAGCTTTTTGGCGACGATGTTACGGGTCAAATCAAACTCAGAAGAGATAATAATTTACTAATTTCAGATAAACAACTTCAGGAAACAGGCTCGTTTGAAGAAATACTTGCAGGAAACATACGTATGCAGCGAGTGGTTTTAGTTGATGAAGAAACAGATGGTGATGTTTACAATATTACAGTTGCTGAACATCATAATTATGTTGTCTTCACAAGCAAATATACGCCAATTATTGTATGTAATTGTCACTCCGCAATTATAGCCAGAGAATTGAATTTACCGGCAATTGTTGGCTGCGGCAATGCAACACAAATATTGAAAAACCATCAAGAGGTAACAGTTTCTTGTGCCGAAGGAGAAGAAGGACGAGTTTATCAAGGTTTATTACCTTTTGAAGTCAACGAAATTCACTTAGAAAACTTGCCCCGCACTCGCACGCAAATTTTAATGAATGTGGGCAATCCTCAACAAGCATTTAGTTTATCTACAATTCCTAACGATGGGGTGGGTTTAGCGCGGACAGAATTTATCATCGCTAATCAAATTCAAATTCATCCGATGGCGTTGATTTATTTTGACAAGTTAGAAGATAAAATTGTTCAAAGTAAAATTGACGAAATTACCGCATTGTATGACGATAAACCGCAATATTTTGTCGATAAATTAGCCCAAGGTATCGGTAGAATTGCCGCAGCATTTTATCCCAAACCTGTGATAGTGCGGATGTCAGATTTCAAAAGTAATGAATATGCCAATTTGTTAGGTGGAAGACAATTTGAACCCCACGAAGAAAACCCGATGCTGGGTTGGCGAGGAGCAGCGCGTTATTATGATAAAGGTTATAGAGAAGCTTTTGCTTTAGAATGTCACGCGATTAAGCGAGTACGCGAAGACATGGGTTTAACTAACGTCATCCCGATGATTCCTTTTTGTCGCACTCCCGATGAAGGACGTTTGGTATTGACAGAAATGGCAAAAAATGGTTTAGAACAAAATGTCAACAACTTGCAAGTTTACGTAATGTGCGAGTTGCCAAGTAATGTAATAATGGCTGAAGAGTTTGCCGAAGTATTTGACGGTTTCTCCATAGGTTCTAATGATTTAACTCAGCTGACACTGGGATTAGATAGAGATTCAGCCTTAGTAGCGCGATTGTTTGATGAGCGCAGTGAAGGAGTAAAGCGAATGATTAAAATGGCGATCGCATCCGCAAAAAAGAAAAATCGCAAAATCGGCATTTGCGGACAAGCACCCAGCGATTACCCAGAATTTGCTCAATTTTTAGTCGAGCAAGGAATCGACTCAATCAGCCTCAATCCAGATTCAGTTTTGAAAACAATGTTGGAAATTGCCAAAGTCGAAAATCCTCAATCTTGAGTTTAAATTTCAAATAAACCGCAGATGAACATAGATTATTGATCTGTTTTAATCTGTGGTTTAATAAACTTGTTGTAAAAGTTATATGATAATTAAGAATTATATTATTTCTTTGCGTCTTTGCGCCTTTGCGTGAGGCAAAAAAAAATGAAACAAACCATCATCCAAGTAGACGCCTTCACCGCTAAACCTTTCGCCGGCAATCCAGCCGCAGTTTGTGTATTATCAGCACCACAAGATGACATTTGGATGCAAAATGTCGCTCAAGAGATGAATCTTTCCGAAACGGCTTTTTTGCTACCCCAAGCCGAAGGATACAATTTACGCTGGTTTACGCCATTTGTGGAAGTTGATTTGTGTGGTCATGCTACCTTAGCCAGCGCTCATGTATTATGGTCAGAAGGACATTTATCGCCTGAAGAAACAGCTATATTTCATACTCGCAGCGGATTGTTAACAGCGCAACTACAAGGTGAATG
Organism: Plectonema radiosum NIES-515; assembly: GCF_025753815.1. Classification (GTDB taxonomy): domain Bacteria; phylum Cyanobacteriota; class Cyanobacteriia; order Cyanobacteriales; family Nostocaceae; genus Hassallia; species Hassallia radiosum_A. The sequence goes on from NZ_JAOWRF010000104.1 coordinate 28,892, forward strand.
GATTGAATTAAATTTTCCCAGCAAGCTGATAGAAACAGCAACCGCACCTGAAGAGTTAATTAAAGCTTTGGGGGTGAAATTTAAATATGTAGGAAAAAATAACTTTGCTTATTTAGTGGAAGTGGAATCCGAGGCGATCGCTCGCAATCTCAAACCAGATTTTACTCTTTTAGAAACATTGTCTACCGAAGGTGTCATTGTCACCAGTCGCGCCGATACCGGAGAATATGATTTTGTTTCGCGCTTTTTTGCTCCCAAACTCGGTATCAATGAAGACCCGGTTACAGGTGCGGCTCATTGTTGTCTCGCACCATATTGGAGCGATCGCCTCAGTAAAAATGAATTCATCGCTTATCAAGCTTCAGCACGAGGTGGAGTAGTGCGCGTTCGTTATGGAGGGGAACGAGTATATCTAAGCGGACAAGCAGTCACCGTTCTGCGTGGTGAACTTTGCTAAAAACTAAATTTAGGCAATTTTCCGATGACAAATCTTCTTGAAACCGAACGTTTAATTATTCGCAATTGGATACCTAAACAAGGAGACAAGGGAGACAAGGGAGACAAGGGAGACAAGGGGACAAGGGAGACAAGGGAGACAAGGGGACAACCAACCACCAACAACTAACCACTAACCACCAACAACGCTCCAACTAACAAATGACCAATATCCAATGACTAAAAAATGGTTTTCGATAGGGATAGCGGGTGTATTTGTTCTATCACTCGCTTTGCGATTTTGGGGACTGGGACGATTTAATGCTCTCGTATTTGATGAAGTTTACTTCGCCACATTTGGTAATAATTATCTCATTCACAAGCCATTTTTTAATGCTCATCCACCGCTGAGTCAATATATCATTGGCATTGGCATTTGGATTGCGAGTCACATTCCCTTTGGGCAAGAAGAGGTAAATGGACTTGCAGGTTCGCTCCTAACACCTTGGAGTTACCGTTGGATAAATGCCCTCACTGGCTCATTTATTCCCTTAGTTGTTGCCGCAATTGCCTATCAGATAAGTCATCGTCGCAGCTTTGCTTTTTTGGCAGGTTTATTTACAGCTTGTGATGGCATATTTCTGGTTGAATCTCGCTATGCATTAAATAATATTTATATTGTTATCTTTGGTTTGTTAGGGCAATGGTTTTTATTATTAGCATTAGAAAAAAAAAGCGGAAAACGCACTTTTTGGTTAGTTTGTTCAGGTATTGGTTTTGGTGCATCAGCAGCTACAAAATGGAATGGTTTATGGTTTCTGTTGGGGGCTTATTTTATTTGGATAACAGCTTGGATAATTCGTTGGTTACAGGCGTTTTATTTAGCGAAAAACAAGCAAGAAAACTTAGATGAATTTAACGTGTCAGATAATTACCGTGACGAAAATTTGAAATTAAATGCAGCGAAAATACCACTGCAAAAATTAACGCAGCTAAATGTTTTTCAGATGCTGTTTTTTTTAGGAATTATCCCCGCTTTCATCTATAGCGTCATCTGGATTCCCCACCTTCAACTTGATAAAAGGTTCGACTTTATCAAAGTACATCAGGAAATTTTGAAGTTTCACTTACAACTAGGTGGGAATAATCCTGATGTGCATCCTTACTGTGCTGCGTGGTACAAATGGCCTTTGATGACTCGACCAATGGCGTATTATTATCAAACGGCTTTAAGTTTAAATGAACCGCTACCTGTAATGGGACCACCTTTACCCCCCGGAACTGTGAAAGTAATTTATGATGTTCATGCGATGGGTAATCCCTTTTTGTGGTGGTTTGGTTTGGCTAGTTTGTTATTTTTAGTCGGGATAATAGTGTGGCAATTTGTCAACTTTTTGGTGAAGCCAAAGCGTTTTTCTGCTGCTGTACCTTTTTGTGTTGATACTTGGATTGCTTTATTTTTAGTTTTAAATTATCTGGCTAATTTACTACCTTGGGTAGAAGTGACGCGCTGTGCTTTTATCTATCATTATATGCCTGGTGTGGTGTTTACATTTTTAGCGATCGCCTGGTTTGTAGACCAGTGTATTCGCAGTTATCACTTATATCTACGCGCTGTCGGTGTCACCATTACCTTCATAATTTTAGCTGCCTTTGTGTTCTGGATGCCCATTTATTTGGGTTTACCCCTTTCTCCTGATGGTTATAAATTGCGAATGTGGTTTGATTCGTGGATTTAAAGCAAAGTTAAACCCGGACGCACTGCTGGTTCACCGGAACCGCACCACTTGATTCAATCTTTTTTGATTCAGGACTTACGCAACAATAACCTAATGGAAGTAAAGCTCATCAGGGGAAGTTTCCCATGCATGAATGCATGGGGTAGTTCAGAACCTTAATCTATCACAGATGCTTTAAACGGATATGTAAATTCTGTCAATATGTTAAAAGCAAATTTTATAGAAAATTTAATCCAATGTAAAGATATTACTTACCAAGTAGTGTAAATTCAAGATTAAATAAAGACAATGGTATATCTTTATAAAGAACAAATAAAGCTAAATTTGCTACATAAATCAAAGTTTATGTACTGCCGTAGACACATCTGCTAGTAAGTCGGCTGGCAAGCCCAAAAGGGAAAATCCAGGAAATCTCCTGCTGCTAATTTGGTACTCAGAATTAGCAGCAAGAAGATGTCAATGTCTGTATGGGTTCAAATTTGTTCTCAAATACTGCTCAGAAAAAAGGAGATAGATCATGTTAGCTAAGTCTATGTTCATATCTTTTGGTTTGGGCTTGAGCTTGCTTAACTGTGGCATCGCTCAAGCGTTACCCAAAACTACACCACCAAATTTAGTAGCGCAAGGTTATAACGAGAGGGAGTTTTATGCTCCCGCTTCTGACTCGGTAAAAATAAGAGGTGCAGTAGTCAATAGTGATGGCACCCTTGCTCGTAGTTTAGGAGCAATATCATCAAGTCTGCTTGCTACAGGAGCATATGAGGTAGTATTTCCACGAGATGTAAGCAATTGTATATACAATGCAACTCCTGGAGTACCTGGTTTAGACGATCCGCAACCAGGAGAGATTTCAGTGGGTCTGCGCCGTACTAATTCTAGAGCTGTGTTTATTGCAACCTTTGACAGCAGTGGACAACCATCCAATAATGGATTCCATTTAACAGTTACTTGTCCGGCAAATCTCAAAGCAGATCGATATAATCCCGGTCGCCCAGATGGGTACTAAGGGACTTCCAGAAAATAAAATATAGAAGAATCTCCGTATATTAATAATAATCATTATCATGCGGAGGTGAGAAAGGGGTAGCCGTGGGCTGCCCCTTCCTCACCTCTATTATTTACGACACAGATGTGGATGGAGAAGATGAGCGTGCGTTCTTATGCCATCATGAAATGATGCATAAATTGTTATTGGATCGGCTATATCCCTTATCGCTTAAGTACTCAATTGATGAATTCTGACAAAAGCTGGATTTTTGCGCTTTGCGATCGCACTACAAATTTTTATATAGCTGCGGGGAGTGTCAATCACAATCCTTCAGGTTAAAATCAACACCTTCGTAAATCTCAGCGATCGCTATTTCCAAATCAACCGAGGAAAAGGTAATTTTTGCATCCTCTGTTTCAAATTCTCGAAGTAGCCATTGTGCCTCGCCAGTTTTACTATATTGCTCTATCTGAAGCTCATATTGATTAATTAAAACATATTCTTGGAACTCAGTAATTGAGCGATAATAGCGAAACTTATCTGTATGATCGTAATTTTGGGTTGATTTTGATAGGACTTCCACAATTAAGACGGGATTTGTAATGGTATCCGTCCGATTATTGTGCAAAGCAGGATTTCCCTGAATCACCATCACATCTGGGTAAGTATATCGTTGATAACGCGGAATCCAAAGCCGCAGATCGCTCATAAAAGCCTCTTTGTTTTTGCCACGTAGTAAAAACTTCAAAGAAGCATATACATTTCCGCAAATACGATTATGATTTATTGATGCTCCAGTCATCGGTACAATTTCTCCATTGTGATATTCACTTTTAAATTCCGCAGCTTCTTCTAGTGCTAAATATTCTTCTGCGGTGTAATAACGTTGTTGAGTTTGCATTTTATTTACCTCTTAACTTTTAGCTTAGTAAGTTATAAATCGCGCTGTAGGGGTGGAGTATCCCCGTCGTTCCTAACTCTTGTAAACAAAGCGCGATAAACAGGTTCACCCCGCAACAGCACATATTCTTCTCTTTCAGTAGAGACTGGTAGCGGGTTTTCGGCTAGCCATTCTTCGTCATGTTGTCTGACAAAAGCTGGATGTTGGGTAAAGCGATCGCACATTTCCTCAGCCACAAACTTAATATCTGATTGCAAAAATACCATTCCCCCAGGTGCGAGATAATTCGCTAATTCTGCGACTAATTCGGGTTGCACAACTCGTCTTTTAGCGTGACGATTTTTAAACCACGGATCGGGAAATTGAATTGTGACGCGCTGTAGACTTTTATTAGGGAGAGAAGATAAAAGCGAGGATACCGAATTATTTACATTACAAAATAAATAATGGACATTAGTTAAACCCAACTCATATCGCAATTTATTCGCGTCAATTACCAAAGGTTCACGAATTTCTAAACCAAGAAAATTCCAGTTAGTTTCTAGCTGTGCCATACTCAATAAAAACCGTCCCCGTGCAGAACCAATATCTAAATGAAGCGGTTGGTTTTGGGCATAATTTTTTTCCCATTCTACAGGATTCGCTGGTGTTTGATATTTATTTGCTAGTGGGTTTACATGTTGACGGACTCGACGAACTCGCAATGCCAAAATCAACTCTCCTTTAACTTCAGACATTATAATAATACTTAACGATGAAAAATAATATCTTATTTATTCAATTACCAATTCCCCAATTTGTATATAAATATTAAGTGGGATCGCTTCTCCCCACCAAGACAAAACAAAGGTTATACTTCTCTCAAAAGAGCTTTTTTAGTTTGTTTTTAACATTATCCTTACTTCAATGACTCTAAATTTTCGCTTTGCCGTAGTCAGCGACTTACACCTTGCGCTTCCCCACACAATCTGGAATCATCCCAGCCGTTTTCATTTGGTGGAAGTCGGCATTCCCGCGTTTGAAAGTGTATTAGAACACTTAACACAACTGAATTTAGATTTCCTCTTACTTCCAGGAGATTTAACCCAACACGGTGAACCAGAAAATCATATTTGGTTGCAAAAACGTTTGGCTGAGTTACCTTTTCCAGTCTACGTTGTTCCTGGCAATCATGATGTTCCTGTCCTCACAGCAGATGAACAATCAATTGGTTTTGCCGATTTCCCACTTTATTATCGCAAGTTTGGTTATGAAGATGCCGACAAACTTTATTACACTTGTCAGTTGCTACCTGGAGTCAGACTTATTGGTTTGAATTCTAACTTTTTTAATGACCAAGGTGAGCAGGTAGGGCGTTTAGATATCCAACAACTAAATTGGTTAGAAGAGGTGTTAGCAGCCGCAAATGATGAATTAGTATTAGTAATGGTGCATCACAATGTTGTTGAGCATTTGCCTAACCAATCGCGTCACCCAATGGCAAATCGCTATATGTTGGAAAATGCACCACAATTGTTGCAGATGCTAAAGCAGTACAAAGTCAGTTTAGTATTTACAGGACATTTGCACGTTCAGGATGTTGCCTACTCAGAAGGAGTATATGATATTACCACAGGTTCTTTAGTCAGCTATCCACATCCTTACCGCGTATTAGAGTTTCATCGGGATAATCACGGAAGAAAATGGTTGCAAATTTGCTCACATCGGGTGGAGTCAGTACCGGATTTCCCGAAATTGCAGGAAACCTCACGAAAATGGATGGGCGATCGCTCTGTTCCCTTTTTACTCAAACTGCTAACTTTGCCTCCCTTAAACTTACCACCAGCCCAGGCGGAAGAACTAGCCCCGAATTTGCGCGACTTCTGGGCAAATATTGCCGCCGGCGATGCTTTGTTTGAGTACAACCACTTTCCACCAGAAGTAAGTCGCTACTTTGAGAAATATGGTGCGATCGCAACTTCTGGCACACCTGCCCTTATAGATAACAACAGCACCCTACTGCTTGAGGGGACGCTTGGACTGGGGGATTGATGACTGGCAAGAAATAGAACCACCATAATAACCAGGCGTTGCGGGTTATCAAATACAAATATACTATTGAATGCGACCATCGCAATCACCACTTTCACTAAGAGCGAAAGTCAAGGGCGATCGGAACTAACGCAAATACTCAAATAGTAGGTTATCGCGATCGCATAACCATTTCAGTCAATTTATCAACTAAGCCTCAAAAGACAAAGTATTTTATCACTTTTGACTTAGTATTTATTGGTCATACCAAAAATACCCCCAGGGGAATTCGAATCCCCGTTACCTCCGTGAAAGGGAGGTGTCCTAGGCCTCTAGACGATGGGGGCATGACTTGCAACACTCTTACTAAAATAACTAATTTTCGTCTTGATGTCAACAGGTTTAGCGAAAAAAATTTCTCTTCGGCAAGCTTTGCCGAATCCAAAAGATTTTTAGAGGAAAGAAATTCTTAGGGACTTGTGTGCATAGTGCTTTACGGGTGGTTATCGGGTCATGCGATCGCAAGCGTTTATAATAGTCGTACTTTTATCGGCTATGATTTGGTTTTAATTATGAGCGTCATTTCCTCAACTTAGTCATCATGCGTTTATCACAAGCTGAATACTCCCGTACATTCGCCTTTTTGACTTTTAGGCACCGACTTATAGAATGAATTCTTGAGTTTTATGGATTAAGAAGCGATCGCCACTTTTTCAGGAATAATTAAGAAATAGCGTATAAACAAATACCATAAATTAACCCATTGGAGAATTTAGCAAGTCACAATGGATATGGTATTGCGCCGGACAAAGTTAAGATTAACTATTCTTTACAAAGATTTTGAAATATATCACTCAAAATCTAAAACATGGAAGCATCATTTGAAATCACCCAACAGATGGTGATTGCGGTCTTTGCAGGCATTAGCGCTCAAGTGCTGGCTGCATATCTGAAGCTGCCCAGCATCGTTTTGTTATTGGTGTTTGGCATTCTTCTTGGTTCGGATGCACTTGGGCTGTTGCACCCTCATTTACTGGGCACAGGATTGGAAGTTATTGTCGCTTTAGCAACGGCAATAATTTTGTTTGAAGGTGGACTCAACTTAGATTTGCGCGAGTTAGGCAAAGTTTCTCTTAGTCTGCAATTGCTCGTCACTCTGGGAACGCTCATCACTCTGCTTGGTGGTAGCATGGCAGCTCATTGGTTGGGTGAATTTCCCTGGAATATTGCTTTTCTCTACGCTTCCATAATCGTAGTTACAGGACCAACCGTCGTCGGTCCCCTACTCAAACAAATCAATGTAGATCGACAAGTCGCAACACTGCTAGAAGGGGAAGGCGTTTTAATTGACCCGGTAGGGGCTATCCTCGCCTTTGTTGTTCTCGATACAATTTTGAACGGCGATACTGACCCAATCAATGCAATTATCGGTTTGCTGTTGCGTCTGGGAGTCGGTGCAGCAATTGGGGCAGCAGGTGGTTATTTGATGAGTTTGATTTTCAAACGTGCCGATGTTCTCTCATTAGAACTAAAAAATTTGGTAGTGCTAGCGGTGCTGTGGAGTCTGTTTACTTTAGCGCAGATGATCCGCAGTGAGTCGGGAGTAATGACAACCGTAATCGCCGGCGCAGTTTTTGCTAACTCCTCAGTGCCAGAAGAACGTTTGTTACGCCGCTTTAAAGGTCAATTGACGATTCTTAGCGTCTCGGTGCTGTTTATTTTGCTAGCGGCTGATTTGTCTATTGCCAGTGTATTTGCTTTGGGTTGGGGCAGTTTATTTACAGTTTTAGTACTAATGTTCATCGTTCGCCCGATTAACATTCTCTGTTGTACCTGGAATAGTGACCTCAACTGGCGGCAAAAATTGTTTTTAAGTTGGGTTGCACCTAGAGGTATTGTTTCTGCTTCAGTGGCTTCTTTATTTGCGATCGCACTCACAAAACGCGGTGTCAACGGTGGTGAAGCGATTAAAGCTTTAGTCTTCCTGACAATTCTGATGACAGTATTCTGTCAGGGGCTAACAGCAGGTACGATCGCCAAATGGCTACAAATCACCTCTAAAGAAGCAACCGGGTTGGTAATTGTTGGCTGTAATCCCCTAAGTCTTTTGATTGCCCGATTCTTTCAAGAACGGGGAGAAGCGGTGGTCATGATTGATACTGACCCCGAATGTTTTGCAGAAGCCGAAGCACAAAACCTGCGGTTGATTGCTAGCAGTGCCCTAGATACAGGAGTTTTGGAAGAAGCGGGACTGGCTTCGATGGGAACTTTTTTAGCTATGACTAACAATGGTGAGGTAAATTTTGTTTTAGCTCAACGTGCGGCTGAAGAATTTAACCCCCCCCGTGTTTTAGCGGTTTTTCCTCGCGACCCCCAAGCATCCACATCCGCAGATAATAAAGTTGACCAGGCTTTTGTCCAGGATTTAGGAATTAAGACTTGGAATGAGTATCTTAATAGTGGACGAGTGAAGTTAGGGACAACTACCCTCAATGAAGAGGAATTTTCCAGCCAACAAAATCGCATCCAAGAAAAAATTCGCACCGGCGATTTGGTGCCGTTATTGGTAGAACGAGAAAAACGCCTACAGATAATTCCAGCTGCTATTCATTGGCAAGCAGGCGATCGCATCATATATCTATTGCATGACCCCAGATCCAATCTTTTAAAACGCTTATCCGGTGCTACTCAATCCACCCCCCTATCTCTAGAAAAGCTACCAGAAGTCGAACAAGTCCCTGTGGCAAAATTAGCTGAACTTTCCCCTAGTGATTTACCAAGTGTTTGAAAATACTGCTGCCATCTAAGTGTCAATACCCCCAATAACTTAGGAGAATACAAAAAGGGTTAACCGTTCAGAAAATACTAAATAAATCTAGTGTTTTACGTTTGTAATCTTAGACCAAAGGTTTAAAACTACAGGGATAAACGGCAATCCCACTATTCCTTCCATAAAGTTAGGAATTACTTTTCTAGCTATATTCAGACTTCCATTGGTATCAGCATTGATGATCCTACCAGTGGTGCTTTTATATAACCCTCTCTTAATTCGCTTACCACTAAATACTGGTTTAAACTCTGCTTTAGCTTTGTAAGTTGGTAAAATATCTACGTCTATTGCACTAGCCTTAGAAGTATAACTTTCCTCAGTGACTATAACCTTAATACCAACTAATTCAGCTTTATAGGTTAAAAGATGAATCAATTTAGCATGAGGTATTTTAGTAAAAGATTGGTTATTCTTCTTACCAATATTGATATCCTGTTTCCAACCTTGATTATTGCCGATGATTAGCTGACTAATATCATTTAATTGACACCAGTCAATGACTCTACGGCTAACTGTATGTAGATAATTATCTACTCTACGAGCACGTTTACCATTCAGTTGTTTAATCTGTTTCCAGGCTTCTATAGATTGAGCTAAGGATAGTCTTTTGTTAAATAGTTGGTTTATACTCTTCAACGGTCTACCATTAATCAAAAGCGGCTTGATACCGGGATGATTAGAAGTTATAGCCATTAAATTATTTAAACCTAAATCTATACCAGCTATGTATTTACCGTCAGATTTAACTACGTCTACAGCAGTATAAACCACCTCAATTACATAATGGTCAAGTTTTGGTACTATCCTTACTTGATCTACATTTGTAGCCTTGGTGGGAAACTCAATACTAGTCTGAGAAAGTTTGATAATACATGACGCTAATGCTGGTTTTGATATTGCATCTATTGGATAAATAACAACATTTCTACCATGCTCTTTATGTTTATACCCTGGAATTTTGGGTTTACCTAAATACTTATCAGGATTTTTTGCCCAGTCTTTTATAGCAGCTAACCAACATGACCAAGCATCCGTTACTCTACGTACTATCTGCTTACTAACTTTAGTAGGTAAAAATCTATAAGCCTCTAGTCCTTTAGTTTTATGGTAAATATCTATTGAGTTGAAATATTTACCAGTTTCAAAAAAGTACTGGCGTTGGGTGTAATTAGCAGAGTTGTATAAATGCTTCGACTGTAAAGCTAAATGATCACACTCTTTCCAAAATCTATGAGTTAGCCTAATTACGTGTTTCTCTACTAGTTGCATAAAGAAGAGTGCTTTTTCGACCTTACTTGAAGTATACACAAGATTTATATAGATTGGCAATAGGTTTTATAGATTTTCTGCTGTAACCTTATGTAGTTCTTGTATTAATTTGAGATTTTTTCTACTTCTAGATCCATAAAGCCTTGCTGAAAACACTGTAATTACTTCTAGTACATCTGAGGCTAATTCCTGCTCAAAAGTACAGTCTGTAGGTTGGTTTAGGATTGTAACCTTAGTTCCGTATTGCTCACAGAATGCAAAAATTAATTCACTACCAAAGCGTAAAAGTCTATCTTTATGAGTAATTACGAGTTCGGCAATATTTCCTTGAACTAGGAGAGAGATTAATTGGTTAAGTCCTTTTTTCTTATAATTTAAACCACTCCCTAAATCTTTAATCAGTAATCCATTAGGGTAGAGAGATTGAAGTACTTGGCACTGTCTCTCTAAATCTTCTTTCTGGTCATGGCTGGACACACGAGCGTATAGAATAGTTAGTTTTTCTTTATACTCAGTAAATTGCTCAGATGGATACCTACGATGACCACCTTCAGTTACAACATATTGTAATTTACCTGATCTAGTCCATTCTCGTACTGTCTCTACCCTTACCCCTTTAAGTGTCGCTACTTGTCCAATGGTTAAAAGTTTAGTCATCTAAAAATACTCTAGATTATATGATTAATTCTAGAGTATTATCTAGATTTATATAGTTTTTCACCTAACTGATTAAAACCCTAACAATGGCAGATATTTCGGAATTAGTTTTAGGCTTGCGCGATCGCATTCACATCTTCATCAATCAAGGAATTAAGCAAAGTCCACAGTTGCAAATCTGTGAAATCGGGAATTGCCATAAATGCGCCAATTTCTTGCAATACTTGCCCATTGTGAGTGGAAGCAATACCAATTGTACCAATTCCTGCACCAATAGCAGAACGAATACCTGAGGGAGAATCCTCCAGAGCGATCGCGTCCGTTGCTTGTATCCCCAAATTATTCAAGGCAACTTGATAAGGTGCAGGATCTGGTTTACCTGCTATATCTTCTCCTGCGATCACCACCGTATGAAAAGCTTCTTTAATTCCTAAAACTTCCAGCATAAATTCTACATTTAATCTAGGGGCATTAGTTACTAAAGCTCGTTTTAATTGATGTATCTTTGTCCATTCTATAAGTTGCGAAAATCCGGCTAGCGGTTGCAAATCAGGGGCAAATTCCCGAAAAAGCGCTTCTTTTTCTTCCGCAAGTTTTACCCCATCTTCGGGTGATAATTGTGGCAGTATGTCTTTGATGATTGCAGGGTTAAGCCGTCCACTAATTCTTGATTTGTAGAAGTTTTCATCAATTTCTATCCTGTAATTTTTCAGCATTTCCCGCCACGCTATGTAGTGGATAGGGTCAGTATTAACAATAGTTCCATCTAGGTCAAAGAGGATTGCAGTCAGCATAGTGTTTTGCTTTAATGTAAAATATTGTCAAGTTGATGTAGATAGTTTACATTGTTTAATTCTGCAATTTCTCATTAATAGCGTTGATTAGGACAATTTTGACCAAATTCCTTGTAATATAATGTTATCCGCCACAAAATTTTTTTTGCGCGACGAGCTGATGGTGCAGATTTACAACTGTGAAAGCGAAATGGCACAGGATGCAGCAGAAATAGCCCAAAAGTATTTACAAGAGGTTCTGACTTCAAGAGATTGTGCCACTATATTATTCGCGACAGGTAACTCTCAACTGAAATTTTTGGATGCTTTGATAAACTTAGGTGGTGTAGATTGGTCGCAAGTGACGATGTTTCATCTAGATGAATATTTAGGAATTGCTGCTGACCATGCTGCGAGTTTTCGACGCTATTTGCAAGAACGTGTTCAGAAACGGATACAGCCTAAGCAATTTCATTACATAGAAGGTGATGCATTACAACCTTTGGCAGAGTGCGATCGCTATACTAAATTATTGCAAGCACAACCAATTGATTTATGCTGTCTAGGTATTGGTGAAAACGGACACATAGCTTTTAACGATCCATCTGTAGCAAATTTTCACGATTCATACAGCGTTAAATTGGTAAAACTAGATGCAGTCAATCGTCAGCAACAAGTGACCACTGGTTATTTCCCTCATCTGGAAAACGTACCCCAGTACGCTTTTACCCTCACCATCCCGATGATTTGCTCTGCTAAAAAAATTATCTGCCTTGCACCCGAAAAACGTAAAGCTCAGGTAGTAAAGCAGATGTTGCAGCAGTCAATTAACATTAACTGCCCCGCTTCTATATTACGTCAACAACCGCAGGCAACGTTATTTTTAGATGCGAATTCTGGTTCCGCATTTTTATAGTCAGAACTGCCCTAGACGACCCAGACCACAAATGCACATTTTGATTTTATATCACCTAAAGGCGCAAAATTCTTCTTTGCCCCTCTGCGTCTAGAAGTGAAATAATTCTTTTCACTTCTTCACCAAAATATATGCCTGAGCATAATCAGGCAATTCCTGAACATGCTGCCCAAAATCTTTATTATTCTTAAAAATACCCGCTAAAAAATCGAGTTGATGCAGATTCGGTAAAAACGCTCCCCCCGTATCCGCTATAATTCCCATTTGCAGGTTTTTTCGCCCAGCCTTATTATACTCAAGTACAATAATTTTCCCTAAACCAATATTTAGCACATCGCCAGCAAAAGTCACCCCTGGTTTAATAGATATTTTTGCATCAATCTTATATCCATAACCTTTAATAGCATCAACCTCCCGAAAATACCAATAACGCTTTTGTGCAGTTGCAGCTAATCCTCGCACATAAGCCATTTCATTATTTCTATCGACATTAAAATATGTCTTAGAACCATCAGGAAAAGTCACCAGAATTGTTCCTTCCAATAAAGCTTCTTCTAAACCTTTTCGGCTGAGATAAACCAAAGGTTCAACTTTTCCATACTCTCTACCACCTGGTTCGTAAATACCTGATAAAACATCCTGCTTTGTATATCTGGTATAGAACTTACTAGCCGCTAAATCATCTTTTAAACTGTATAGTGGTATATTAAACGTAGACGTTTTCTTGCGTGACCCTGGATGAGTAAATACAGCATATTTTGTAATTCGTAGTCGTTCTTGCTGAGATTTTTGGGGGTTATAAGCAGACCATTTTATCACGCGAAAATTAGAGTTGATAAAATTAGCATCTTGTAAACGCGTAGTGCGACCATTGGCAATATCCTCTTGCAATACAGCAATCATAAAATCCAAAGTCTTGAGGATATCTTCTACTTTAACTCCTTGAGCGCCAAGCAATCCTGTACGTTGAACATCTGGGTCTAGCGAACCATAATCTTGAAAATATTTTCTCGTATTGGAAAGAGTTGCTAATAAGTCGGCTTGATTGAAATTAATTTTAGTAGTTGGTAGCTTTCCTGAATTAAAAACTTGGCTGCTATTAACCTTAAATTTAGGTTTTTGTGCTTCATCAATCACAGAATATGCTTTTGATGCTTGTGCTAATTCTCGTTGAGATGAAGAAGGATTTTCCTTGTCTATATTTTCATTTAACGTATTTTGAATATTTGAAGCTAAGGAAATCTGCTGAGTAGTAAAGGCTAAATTCTCTGTAGCCGGATTTTGTTGAGCTAGCTGTTTAGTTTTTGACTGAGTATATAGATAGCTACTAGCGAAGCCAGTAATTAATAAAGTGGCAAAACCTACTGCGAGACGAAGTTTTTGATTGAATAACATACTGATAGCTTAGAATTGTTTTTGCTAAATGATTGCACTTTCTCAATGTTTGGACAACATTTGTTAATAAAAGTTTCATATAAGTTCATTAAAATTTTAAATTATTTATGATGATAAAAGTGCGTTGGCGCAGCCCGCCGTAGGTATCGCTGATTTCCCAACTCACATCTTGCACAAGCACGATTAAAATCGCGGCTAGCCGAACAAAGCCTGCCGACCCAGGCTATAGAATCCCTGATTTTCCGTTAGTCCGCGTAGGCGGACTTGGTTTGTTTAGCCGCGATTTTAATCGTTCGGGCGGGCGTGCAAGATATGAGTTGGGAAATATATGTATGTAGAACACTGCCAGTCAGCAACCCGGAACTAATTTTCAACTAAATATGAAATTATGCCACGCATCTTTGACAACATAGATTTGCAACTGCTACCGATTTTGCGTTCTTCTCTCGAAGTCTCTTACAGAGCAGATTTTTGCGTTGGCTACTTCAATCTTAGAGGTTGGCGGAAAATAGATGATTTAATTGAACAATATCTTGGTAGTGAAAAGGCTTGTTGTCGTCTGCTGATTGGGATGCAAAGCTTACCCAGTGATGAAGTCCATGCAGCTTTCACCCTTGGCACTGGTGACGGACGGATTGACAACATTGCGATCGTGCGCTTCAAAAAACGTATGGCAGCTGAATTTCGCCAGCAGTTGACTATTGGTGCGCCTACGAATCAAGATGAAGCGGGGTTGCGGCGGTTAAGTCATCAGCTAAAAACAAAGAAATTAATTATTAAACTGTTTCTGCGTCACCCCCTCCACGCCAAATTATACTTGGTGCATCGCAATGACCCTAATACTCCGACCGTGGGATTTTTGGGTAGCAGTAACCTGACTCTGCCGGGACTTGCGAAACAAGGGGAATTGAATGTTGATATTTTAGACCACGATGCCTGCAACAAGCTGCAAAAATGGTTTGATGACCGCTGGAAAGATTATGGCTGTGTAGATATTTCCCAAGAACTCGCAGATATCATTGATGAGAGTTGGGCGAGGGAAGAATTAATCCCGCCTTACCACATCTACCTAAAGATTGCTTATCATTTGTCTCATGAAGCGATCGCAGGTTTATCTGAGTTCCGCATCCCCCGTGAATTTAATAATTTGTTTGATTTCCAAAAAGCAGCAGTGCAGCTAGCAGCGCGTCATGTCACCAAACGCGGTGGTGTGTTGGTGGGGGATGTGGTTGGTTTGGGGAAAACCTTGATTGGAACTGCTTTAGCCAAAATATTACAAGAAGATTGTTTGTTAGAAACGCTAATTATTTGCCCAAAAAACTTAGTGCAAATGTGGCAGGAATATGTTGATAATTATAAGTTGTATGCGAAAATTTTGCCGATAAGTCAAGTCCAAAGTAAGTTACCAGAATTACGCCGCTACCGAGTTGTATTAATTGATGAAAGTCACAATTTGCGTAACCGGGAAGGTAAGAGATATAGAGCGATCGCAGAATATGTTGAGAAGAACGAAAGTAAATGCATTCTCCTATCTGCCACTCCCTACAACAAAACTTATCTTGACCTTTCTTCCCAACTGCGCTTATTTGTCCCAGAAGACGAAGATTTGGGGTTTCGACCAGAAGCCTTAATCAATGAACTAGGTGGCAGTTCGGTGGGAGAATTAGAGTTTATCAGAAGGCATCAATGTTCTGTACGCTCTTTAGCGGCTTTTGAAAAAAGCGAACATCCCGATGACTGGCGAGAGTTAATGAAACGTTACATGGTGCGGCGGACGCGATCGTTTATTAAAGAGAATTATGCCCAAACTGATGAAACTAAACGTAAATATTTAGAATTTTCCGATGGCAGACGTTCTTATTTTCCAGACCGCATTCCTCGTACTGTCAAGTTTACTTTAGAAGGCTCGGAAACTGACCTTTATTCTCGCCTTTATTCGGAGTCAATAATAGAGATAATTAATCAACTTAACCTACCTCGTTATGGATTAGGAAATTACGTTATCACCAAACACAAACAACCACCCACTGACAATGAACAGCGCCAACTTAATGCATTATTTCGTGGTGGACGTAGGTTAATGGGATTTTCCCGTACTAATTTATTTAAACGTTTAGAAAGTAGTGGCTTTGCTTTTATCCAATCAATTGAACGCCACATTTTACGGAATTTTATTTATTTATATGCTCTAGAACAGGAACTTGATATTCCTATCGGTACTCAGGATGCTGAGTTATTAGACACAAGTAATAATGATGAAGATGCAGTTTTGTTTGATACGGAAACCGAAGATGATGTTGATGATTCATCTCTGCAAGAAGAAGAAGCAGAAAGTTTAACAGAAAAAAGTTTTCGACAAAAAGCACAGTCAATTTACACTGAATATGCAACCCGATATAAACGGCGTTTTAAGTGGTTACGTTCTACACTATTTGATATTAAAAGATTAAAACGGGATTTATTGGCAGATGCCGAAGCACTAATTAATCTGTTGCAATACTGTGGGGAGTGGAATCCCAAAGAAGATGAAAAACTTGCCGCTTTGGTCGAACTGCTAACAAAAACTCACCCGAACGAGAAGGTACTCATTTTCACTCAATTTGCCGATACAGTACGCTACCTTGCTGATAATTTACAGGAGAGAAAACTTACCAGTGTGGCAGGGGTGACGGGTCAATCAAAAGACCCTACGGAACTGGCAGTTAGGTTTAGTCCTATTAGTAATGGCAAAGGTGAGAAAGTCACAAATAATCATGAATTACGTGTTTTAATTGCCACCGATGTTTTGAGTGAAGGTCATAATTTACAAGACTGCGCGATTATTGTTAATTGGGATTTACCGTGGGCAATTATTAGATTAATCCAAAGGGCAGGACGGGTAGACAGAATTGGACAAAATGCCGAAAAAATTCTCTGTTATTCCTTTCTACCAGCAGCGGGTGTAGAACACATTATTAATTTACGCTTAAGATTACGCCAAAGATTACAAGAAAATGCTGAGGTGGTGGGAACTGATGAGGCATTTTTTGAAGATGATTCTACTCAGGTAATTCTCGACCTCTACAATGAAAAATCTGGGATTTTGGATGGTGAAGAAGATACAGAAGTAGACTTGACTTCGGAAGCATTTCAAATTTGGAAAAAAGCCACTGATGGTAATCAAGCTTTGAAAAAGATGATAGAAGATATGCCAAATGTGGTTTATTCTACCCGCGCTAATACTCCCGAAATGCAACCGGAGGGGGTACTACTTTACATGAAAACCACCGAAGGTAATGATTCTTTGATTTATGTTGACCGCGAAGGAAATAATATCACTCAGTCGCAATTAGCAGTTTTAAAAATGGCGGCTTGTGAAGAAAATACTCCCGCTATTCCTAGAGATGAACAGCACCACGAGTTAGTTCAAAAAGGTGCTGAACTGATTGCTGAGGAAGAAAAAAATATGGGTGGTCAGTTGGGAAGACCATCAGGTGCAAGGTTCCGCACCTATGAACGATTAAAAAGTTATGTTCAGGAAATGAAGGAGACGTTATTTATTACTGAAGAACTGCTAAAGGCAGTTGATGATATTTATCGTTACCCGTTAAGACAGTCAGCAATTGATACTTTAAATCGGCAATTAAGAAGCGGTATTAGTAATCAGCAATTGGCAGAATTGGTAGTAGCTCTGCGGATGGATGACCGTTTGTGTATTGTCAGTGAAGAAGTAGAGAAAAGAGAACCATCAATTATTTGTTCGCTGGGATTATTTCAGGAAAAGTGACATTGTAAAAATATAATTGAAACAAACTTAATATAAATATTTATAAATTTGGACACAGGAAAGAGAAAATAATTTTAATTAATTTCTCACAAAGTACTTATGAGTGAATTAAATACAGAGAATTATGGTGAACTACTAGTTGCTGTCAAGCAGCGCATTCGCGCTGCACAATATGAAGCTTTGAAGGCGGTTAATAAAGAATTAATTGCTCTCTACTGGGATATTGGACGGTTAATTGTTTCTCGTCAGCAGGGACAAAGCTGGGGGAAGTCAGTTGTTGAGCAATTAGCGAGAGATTTACAAGCTGAGTTTCCAGGTATTAGCGGTTTTTCGGCTCGTAATATTTGGAGAATGCGCGATTTTTACCTAACATACCATGCCAATGAAAAACTGTCACCATTGGTGGCAGAAATTGCTTGGACTCATAATCTAGTAATTATGGAGAAGTGCAAAGACGACCTAGAACGAGAATTTTATATCCGTATGACGCGGAAGTTTGGTTGGACGAAAAATGTTTTAATTAACCAGATTGAAAATCAAAGTTATGAGAAAACTTTACTAAATCAAACTAATTTTGACCAAACTGTTCCAGAGAATATTCGTCAACAGGCTCTCTTAGCGGTTAAAGATGAGTATACATTTGACTTTTTAGAACTTGCTTCGGAACATAGTGAACGTCAGTTAGAGCAAGCAATTTTGGCGAAGGTGGAACCATTTCTGCAAGAAATGGGCGGAATGTTTACATTTATAGGTAGTCAGTACCGTTTAGAAATTAGTGATAAAGAATATTTTATTGATTTATTGTTATTTCATCGTCGCTTGAAATGTTTGGTGGCTATTGATTTGAAAATTGGTGAATTTTTGCCGGAATATGTGGGAAAAATGCAGTTTTATTTGGCGGCGTTAGATGACAAAGTAAGGTTAGAGGATGAAAATCCCTCGGTGGGTATTATTCTCTGCAAGTTGAAAGATAAAACGATTGTGGAATATGCGTTGAGGGAGTCGAATAAACCTATTGGCGTGGCAACTTATCGGATTGTTTCAACGTTACCACAAGAGTTACAGGATAAACTTCCTACACCAAAACAAATAGCGAAATTGTTGTCAGGGTTTTAACCCAAGATTTAACCAAGTAGAAGTTTGAAAATAGAGCATATTTCAAAACATATATTTGCGGTGTCCAGATCCCCGACTTGTTGGAGAAGTCGGGGATCTAACTTTTCCAGAATATTTTCAGTGATTGTACTCAGCCACTTGTGTAATTATAGCGGTTATTACAGATACAGTGCGATCGCTCCTTCATAAACTTATCACATTTTTCATTTTTTAAATAAACCTGTTAAGCCCCAGCTTTAAAGCTTTTTCGGGCGGATTCGTCATGCTCAAAAATTCTATTTTTTCTTTAATAGTCTAAGTATACTATGAAACTCAATTTTAAACAGACACGCGATTTACTCTATAACTTCCAATTTGAGGATTTGTTTATAGAAGAGTTGGGCTGGTCACAACCGATACGCAGAAAGGCTGTTACCTTGGAAATTGAGAGCAAGATTTATCAGTACAAATGTATTGCAGAGATATCCGGTGTAGCTGTTTATGAAGTTACCGCAGCAGATGGAATCATTCCAGAAGCTAAAATTCGCGCTGCTATTTACCAAGAAATTACTAAATTAAAAGCTGAAAATCTGCTGATTTTTATTGATAATAAACGCACCCGCAGTCTTTGGTATTGGGTAAAACGGGAAGAAAATAAAAGCTATATTCGTGACCATTTATATGTAAAAGGTCAACCAGGTGACTTATTTTTAAGTAAGCTTGGTTCTCTGGTTATTGATATCACTGAACTAGAAGATGATAAATTATCAGTTGTAGAAATTGCTTATCGACTGCAAAAAGCTTTTGATGTTGAACGAGTAACTAAACAGTTTTATAAAGAATTTCAAGAACAGCACAAGCAATTTTTAGCCGACGTTAAAGGCATTAATAATACTCATGACCGACGTTGGTATACATCGGTGCTTCTCAATCGCCTGATGTTTGTTTATTTTCTCCAACGTAAGGGTTTTATTGATAAACGCATCGGTAAACCTAATGGCGATTTTGAATATCTACAAAACAAGCTAAAAGAAAGTAAACAGCGAGGCGATAACCTTTATTATAATACCTTTTTGCAAGTATTATTCTTTGAATCTTTTGCTAAACCAGAGATAGACCGCGACCCATCTGTACAAGCTTTAGTAGGAAATATTAAATACTTAAATGGTGGATTATTTTTAAGACATCGCATTGAGCAAGAGTATAATATTGTCATAGCAGATGATGCCTTTGAGAAAGTTTTAGATTTCTTTGGGCGTTATTCTTGGAATTTGGATGACACCCCAGAGGGTAAAGATGATGAAATTAATCCGGACGTTTTAGGCTACATTTTTGAAAAATATATTAACCAAAAAGCGTTTGGTGCTTACTATACTCGACCACAAATAACTGAATATCTCTGTGACAGAACAATTCAAAAATTAATTGTAGACCGCGCAAATTCTTCTCTTTCAGATAAGTATAAACCATTTGAAGATATTAACGAACTCTTTCTCAAACTGGATGCTAATGTCTGTCGTCTACTGATTAAAGATATTCTCCCCAATTTATCGATTCTTGACCCAGCTTGCGGTTCGGGAGCGTTTCTTGTGGCAGCGATGAAGACGCTAATTCAAGTTTACAGTGCGGTAATTGGCACAATTGATTTGATGGGAGATGCAAAACTAAAAAGTGAACTTGAAGATACAAGAAAATTACATAAATCATTATCGTATTATATTAAAAAGCGCATTGTTACTGATAATCTCTTTGGTGTAGACATCATGGAAGAAGCGACGGAAATTGCAAAATTGCGTCTTTTCTTGGCGTTGGTTTCTTCTGCTCACAATGTGGATGAGTTAGAACCGCTACCTAATATTGATTTTAATATTATGGCGGGGAATTCGCTGATTGGATTAATTAAGGTTGATGAAACTGCTTTTGATATTGTTGGCAATTCTAAACAAGGTAATCTTTTACAGTCTCTAACTGCAAATCAATATAAGGCTATTTTAGAAGAAAAGAATAAGTCGATTGAACTTTACAAGAGACATGCTTTTATTCCCGGTGAGGAAAAGTTTGCTAGTGCGGATGTGGGAACCCATCAAGATGGAAGGTTGTTAAGTTTGCGGACATCGATTGACAACCTCAATAAACAATCGCAAGAAAAGTTAAATACTTTGTTGTTGGATGAGTTTAGTCAGCGGTTGGGGATTAAGTATGAGGAAGTTCAGTTAACTGGGAAATCAAAGAAACGCGTTTTGACTGCGAAGGATATTGCAGCGTTAAAGCCTTTTCATTGGGGTTATCATTTTGATAAGGTTTTAGGACGGGGTGGTTTTGATGCGATTATTACTAATCCTCCGTGGGAGATATTCAAGCCGCAAGCTAAAGAGTTCTTCGCACAGCATAATGATTTGGTGACGAAGAACAAAATGGATATCAAGGCTTTTGAAAAAGAGCAGAATAAGCTTTTACAAAATCAGGAAATTGCTAATACGTGGTTAGAATATCAAAGTCAATATCCTTATGTCAGTGCTTATTACCGTTCTTCGGAAGAGTATAAAAATCAGATTTCTATTGTTAATGGTAAGAAAGCTGGTACAGATATTAACCTCTACAAGCTATTTTTAGAAAGGTGTTTTAACCTCTTACATACTGGTGGTGAATGCGGAATTGTGATTCCTAGCGGTATCTATACTGATTTAGGTACTAAGCAACTGCGAGAAATGTTGTTTAGTCAAACAAAAGTTACTGGACTTTTCTGCTTTGAGAACCGCAAGACAATTTTTGAAGAGGTTCATCGCAGTTTTAAATTTGTTGTCCTTACTTTTGCTAAAGGTGGTAATACGGTAGATTTTCCATCTGCTTTTATGCGTCATGATGTGCAGGAATTGGAAAGGTTTCCTAGTCAAGAAAGCTTGCAGATAAGTATTGATATGGTGCGGAAACTTTCGCCAGATTCTCTATCGGTGATGGAGTTTAAAAATGATGTAGATGTCCGCATTGCTCAAAAAATGCTCAAGTTTCCCTTACTAGGTGAAAAGATTGATGGTAAGTGGAATTTGCGGTTGACTCGTGAATTTGACATGACTAATGATAGTCATTTATTTAAGCAACAACCTGGCAAAGGAAGGCTACCGCTTTATGAAGGTAAGATGATTCATCAGTTTACTCACCAATGGGGACAACCTAAATATTGGATTGATGAAAATGAAGCACGTAAAGATTTACTGGGTAAGCAAGCAGATATTCGACAAGTATTAGGCTATCAAAAGTATAGATTAGCATATCGTGAAATTGCTAGAAATACAGATGCAAGGACTGTAATTGCTGCTTTAATTCCCAAAAATGTTTTTGCAAATCATAAGTTAACGCTGAGTAATTTAGATAAATCTAATATCACAAATCATGAAATTTTGTATGTTTGTGGATTGTTAAACTCTTTTGCATTTGATTTTATAGCTCGACAGCGAGTCACAACATCATTTTCTATGTTTATTTTTTACCAGTTACCAATACCACGTTTAACATCCGGCGATCGCAACTTCTCTGAAATCGTACAACGCGCTGCCAAACTCATTTGCACCACCCCAGAATATGACGAACTCGCGTCTTATGTTGGACTCGGTTCCCATCAACAAGGTGTCACCGACGAAACCGAAAGAGCCAAACTCCGTGCCGAACTCGATGGAATGATAGCCCATCTCTACGGCTTAACCGAAGAAGAATTTGCCTACATTCTCAGCACATTCCCCATTGTTGCTGAACCTGTAAAAGTTGCTGCATTAGAAGCTTACCGCGTCTTCGCTCCACAAGCCTTATTTCGCAGATAATAGCTGAGACAAGGGAGACAAGGGAGAGGGGGGGATGGGGAG
>NZ_JAOWRF010000409.1 GCF_025753815.1 Plectonema radiosum NIES-515
GGGCGCTCTTTACCCTGCCCGTACTAATATTGTTAACGTATGGTTGTGGGGTGAGTTTTCCGTAGCGCGATGCGTGCAGTTTGAAGTTATTTATAAATATGTATATCTAGATAGGAAACCTGGGTTATGAAGGTTAGCTTGCAGCCAACTCTGAATGATGATAGTTTGGACGCGAATCAACAAAACAGTCAACGTCAGTTGTCAATTTCGATTTCGGCGATCGCTGAAAATCTAGATCGCAATGTCCCTCTAAATTTATGTCTAATTTTAGACCATAGTGGCTCGATGAATGGGCGACCGCTAGAAACTGTGAAAAAAGCGGCGATTGGTTTGGTTGACAAACTCAAAAAAGGCGATCGCCTAAGTATTGTAGTCTTCGATCACCGTGCTAAGGTCTTAATCCCCAATCAATTTATCGAAGATCCAGAAAAAATCAAAAGGGAAATTAACCGACTTTCGGCGGATGGGGGGACGGCAATTGATGAAGGTTTGCGTTTGGGGATTGAGGAATTAGCAAAGGGTAAAAAAGAAACTATTTCTCAAGCTTTTCTGTTAACTGATGGCGAAAATGAACACGGTGATAACAACCGCTGTTTGAAATTTGCTCAATTGTCTGCTAGCTACAATTTAACTTTGAATACTTTGGGATTTGGTGACAATTGGAATCAGGATGTTTTAGAAAAAATCGCTGATGCTGCTTTGGGTACTTTATCTTACATTCAACAACCAGAACGAGCAGTAGAAGAATTTAGTCGGCTTTTCACGCGGATGCAAACGGTGGGATTGACGAATGCTTATTTACTATTTTCCCTGATGCCGAAAGTGCGATTAGCAGAACTAAAACCGATCGCCCAAGTTGCCCCAGACACAATTGAGTTACCTATACAATACGAAGCTGATGGGCGTTTGGCGGTGCGTTTGGGTGATTTAATGAAAGATGTGGAACGAGTGATTTTAGCGAATATTTATCTGGGACAATTGCCCGAAGGGAAACAAGCGATCGCTAATGTTCAAGTCCGCTACGACGATCCCACCGACAACCAAACTGGATTATTTTCGCCAAATATCCCAATTTATGCTGATGTAGTTCGGACTTATCAAGCTGCGAACGATCCGCAAGTGCAGCAACATGTTCTCGCGTTAGCGAAATATCGCCAAACTCAACTAGCGGAAGCGAAATTACAACAAGGCGATCGCGCTGGTGCAGCAACAATGCTACAAACTGCGGCAAAAACCGCTTTGCAAATGGGTGATACCAGTGCCGCGACGGTGTTACAAACTTCTGCCACTCGCTTGCAAGCTGGGCAAGAATTATCCGAAAGCGATCGGAAAAAAACCAGGATTGTATCTAAAACAGTTTTGCAAGATCCTTAGTTTTAAGTGTTGGTTGTTAGGTAGAGACGTTCCAGTGGAACGTCTCTACAAAAGTTAGTTGTTAGTTCGAGCGTTGCTATCTAGTATCCACTATCCACTAACCACTATCCCCTATCCCCTGCTAATTTCATGAAAACTGCTGGAATTCATCACATAGCTATTATTTGTTCTGATTATGAACGTTCCAAAAGGTTTTATGTAGAAGTTTTGGGCTTTTCTATAATTGAAGAGACTTTTCGCGCTCAGAGAAATTCTTATAAATTAGATTTACGTGTGGGAGAAAACCAGCAAATCGAGTTATTTTCTTTTGCTAATCCTCCGAAAAGGATTAATAATCCGGAAGCTTGCGGATTAAGACATCTGGCTTTTGAAGTTGAAGATATAGAGCAAACTGTTGTGGAATTAAAATCAAAAGGTGTAGAAGTAGAGAATATCAGGATTGATGAAATGACAAACAAGCGATTTACTTTCTTTAAAGACCCAGATAATTTGCCGTTAGAAATCTATGAAGGTTAAATTTGATACTAAATCTTAATTAAGAAAGGTGCTTTAGGCAACAGCCATAACACACTTTATGGTGATATTTTTACTTGATAAATAATCGGTTAATTAAAATAAATATGATAGTAAGAGAATATAGAGTTTGTGACACTCAGGCAATCATGAAACTGTTTGACGATACAGTTCATGAAACCAATATTCAAGATTACACTCAGGAACAAGTAAATGCTTGGGCATCGGAAAATATGGATTATAGTGTTGGTTTAGTATACTCGTGCGTGGTTGACAACGAAAGTCGTAAGTTGACTTCAACATTAAATATTAAATGCCAAATTTTGAGTTTAATTGATTACTTTAATCGGAAAGAGTGCAAAGCCATTTGTTTGGAAGTTTTTAGGCTAGCCCAATACTGCTCCGACTGGGAGCGTTATTTCTGCCGTGATGCACTAGTCCAAGCGTCCCCCTTATTGTTGAGAGTAATTTACAGAGATTAATGAAACCCGATACCACAACAGAATTTAACTCAGATCCAGAAATTGATCGCTTAATTGATGAAGTAATCACTTCTTCTTTAACGGATGAGCAGTATCGTAAAAAGATGCAGCGTCGTAAAGAAGTTCAAGATAAACGAATAGCGAATGCTGTGCCCGAAAAAGGTTTAGTTATTATTAATACCGGCAACGGGAAGGGAAAAACTACTGCTGCGTTGGGGATGGTATTACGATCGCTCGGTCATGGATATAAAGTAGCGATCGTCCAATTTATCAAAGGCGCCTGGGAACCTTCAGAAAAAAAGGTTTTCAGTATGTGGCAAGACCAGTTAGAATTTCATGCTATGGGCGGAGGTTTTACCTGGGAAACTCAAGACCGCGATCGCGACCTCGATAAAGCTTACGACGCTTGGCAAAAATCATTAGAATACATCTGCAATCCAGACTTCAAGCTGGTGCTGTTAGATGAAATTAATATCGCTCTGAAAATGGGTTATTTGCAAGTTGAGGAAGTTTTAGCAGGTTTGCAGCAAAAACCACCTGAGAAACACGTTATTCTCACAGGTAGAGGCGCACCAGCCGCTTTAATTGAGCGAGCTGATTTAGTTACAGAAATGACTTTAGTAAAGCATCCTTTTCGCGATCAAGGTGTGAAAGCGCAAGCGGGAATTGAGTTTTAATGAGTGAATGATGAACGATCAATGATGCCAAAACTCATTATTCATCGTTCGTGATTCATTGGACACGCGAAAGTGAAAATTAACTGTGCGTTACCCGAACCCCAAGAGACGTAGCACAGAATAGTCTCTACATTTTTTACACATCGGTTGTCTATTATTTTACTTACTTTCGATATCCACCATCTAAAGCTTGATTGCACATCTGCAAAATTCGGCGATCGCTTTCACTGATAATATTTAATTTATGATAGTCTTGTAGTGCCACTGAGTAAGCATAAGTCATTGGCTGATCTATATCTAGTTTCGGTGGTATGTTTGTCGTAGCCACCTCTTCTGAACCTCCTTGACCAGGGGCAGTCACCGTCATCGCCAACTCTCCTGAAGAGTCAACATTGCCCTGAAAACAACTAAACTCAGAACTGGGCATATACAACCCACCCATCACCTGATTTTGCCGCTTCTGAAATACAATATATCCTTGCCCAACTTGGTTTGGTTGTGACGACTGACCATAGAGATAAACACCATCTTTTTTGGGAAACTTCGTAGCGGGAACGGCAGCGTTTTTTGTTGCTTTTTGAGATTCGGTAAGTTGTACGGTAGTTCTAGGTGAAGAAACTTTATCGTCATTACCCTGGATTTGTCTTTGTTGCAAAACAGCGTTTCTGGAAACAAGCGGCAAATCCGTAACCAGCGTTGATGTTTGTACTGTTTCTATTTGGTTACTCAAAACTGGTTTAGCATGTTGACCAATAACACCAGCGGTGATAATTAAGCCAGCGAGGGGAATTGTCCATTTCCGAGGGGAAAGGAATTGATTGATATTATACAGCACCCAAATTCTCCTGTGAGAAAAAAACTACGTACTTCGCCACCTGTTTAAACCGTAACCAAGTATTTGGGGGTCAAGGCTTTGTCAAAGGTTTGATTTATATTGTGCGGAAAAACACACTTTCAAGAAATATTTTTTAGTTTTAATCAGAAAATACCATCGTTCAAGCGATTTTCACTTCACTAAGTAAATTCATTTGCTGGGGTAAGGTTTACGGAAAATTGCTGATATATTTTTCTTTTCTATTTTTAGTTTGATCAATACAGCAGATTGCGTTGTGATTAAATACAGGTAGAGACGTAGCACTTGGTAGTCTGTGAGCGGGTTTTACGCATGTGCCTCCGAAACCTGAAATTTGCTGTAAGATTTATTTTTGCCCTCTTATCCTCTTCCAGCGTCTTGCTGTTTTAGCTAAAAAAAATCGCCCCCTGAATTCAGGAGGCGCGTCGCCTAGAGCGATAAGCTTATAACTAGCTAGCAACGTACTCTTTAACATTTGCGCGACGACGACGCAGATGAGCAAGGGCTTGATGCTCTAATTGGCGGACGCGCTCGCGGCTAAGACTTAAGCGTTCACCAACTTTCGCTAGAGACATTTCGTTACCATCTTCTAAACCAAAGCGCAAAGCTAAAACTTCTCGCTGTTGGGGGGTGAGTTCAGCCAGAAGAGTGTTCAAGTCTTGGCGCAAGAACTCTTGAGTCATGTAATACTCAGGAGATGGTCCATCATCTTCGAGCATTTCTTGCAACTCAGTATCTTGATTATCGCCGACGCGTACATCCAAAGAAACTGGCTGACGTGCCATATTCAGGTATTCGCGAATTTGAGCCGGTTCTAGCTCAAGTTCTTTGGCAATTTCTGCCGGTGTTGGCGATCGCCCTAATTTTTGAGCTAGTTCGCGCTGTACTTTTTTGATTTTGTTCAGCTTCTCGGTGATGTGGATCGGTAAGCGGATTGTCCGACCTTGTTGAGCGATCGCTCGCGTAATCGCTTGACGAATCCACCAGTAAGCGTAAGTTGAGAACTTATAACCCCGTGTCGGGTCAAACTTCTCTACACCTCTCTCTAGTCCTAGAGTTCCTTCTTGGATCAAATCCAGAAACTCCATATTTCGCTTTTGGTACTTTTTCGCAATAGCAACGACTAAGCGCAAATTCGCCTCAATCATCTTTTGCTTTGCCCGCTTACCTTGATGCACAAGCTGTGTAACCTCTGACGAAGGCTGGTTAACGTGGCTTGCCCACTCTTCTAAGCTGATTTGGCGTTGCAGTTTCTTTTCTAAAGCTTCTTTAGCTTCCACTAACTTCATCATGTGTTGCACCTGCTTCCCAAAGATGATTTCTTGGTCACGGGTTAGCAGTGGTACACGACCAATCTCGCGCAGATAGGTTCGCACCATATCAGCCGTGAATTTGGTGTTAGAGTTTTCAGTTTGGGTGTTAACAGTAGGCATTGGTGCGTGGTCCTCTTGTCCGTAAACACAATGAATATTTAATTACTAGGGTGGATGGGGAAAGATTGTGTTTTGATCTCACCACATTATGAACTACCGAAGACAATCATATTAATACAGGTTTTGTCAAGACGGTGCTCCCTTTAGATAGGTTTCCCTATCCTCCCTAAATCTTTAAGTCGTTAGAAGTACGCGCTCTTTAATTTCCCTTGATTTCTTTTCGTCCTCACTCGCTAGCAGCGAGCCGAAAAATACGAAGTCAGTATGAGTTCTAGTTATTTAATATTACGACAAATTAGCCAGATAGTAAAGTAGGTCAGATAAATCTTTCAATTATAGTGCAAAAATATTTGTTTGCCAAATAAATGGCGAAAAATTCTTTTGTGCCCTTAATATCTATAGTGACGCTAAAACCCCTTTCGCGGGTGCCCGAAATTAGCCGGATAACCGAACTGATTAATTGTAATATTACGAAATGGTTAGGGGTT
Source organism: Plectonema radiosum NIES-515 (assembly GCF_025753815.1). Lineage (GTDB taxonomy): Bacteria > Cyanobacteriota > Cyanobacteriia > Cyanobacteriales > Nostocaceae > Hassallia > Hassallia radiosum_A. The sequence continues at coordinate 5,821 of NZ_JAOWRF010000409.1, forward strand.
AGGGGTTAGGAGTTAGGAGTTAGGAGTTAGGAGTTAGGAGTTAGGAGTACTTCTTGACAACTAACAATTATCCACTATCCACTAACAACTAACTACGCTCCAACGCTCCAACCAAATTAAAACCCCAGATCGGCTTTAGCTAGTTCAGCAGCTGCGAAGACTTCTGCGTCTGGTTTTTCTTCCCAAGCGGTATCACCAATTTCTGCATAGAAAGTTGAATCGTAAGGACGGGTACGCACTACTACAGGCATGGGTACCGCGTGTCCTAAAATTAAAGCTTGTTGCTTTGAGTCTAACTTGGCTAAGACCGATCGCAAACCACCACCACCAGAGACACCTGTAAAAATCGCGTCGATGTCTTTTTCATCATTGAGCAAAGCGGTGATGCGAGTGCCAATTTGAGACATAACTTCATTATCTATGCCTGAAGGACGTTGATCGACCACCAGAAGTGTAACGAAATATTTCCGCAACTCGCGGGCGATGGTGCCAAAGATGGTACTTTGGACAATAGCGGGGTCAAGAAAGCGGTGCGCTTCCTCAATGGTAATCATTAATGGCGTCGGGCGATCGCATGGATTTTTACTTTGCAAGAACTTGTCAGCTTTTTTGACATACTTCTCGTGAATGCGTTTGGTAATCATGTTCGTCACCAACATGTAAGAAAGCATGTTGGATTGGGAACCAAATTCGATCACAACATTCTTCCCTGCTGACAAACATTGCAAAATCTTATCGATGTAGTTTTGCGGGCAAGCCGCTCGTATATACTTTAAACTATCCATTCGCAAAAGTTTGCGTTGCAAAGCCATAATCGAACCTTTATGTCCGCGCTTTTCATCGCAGAACATCTCGATTTCGTCGTTCGTCATGCTCAGTAATTGGACAATCCAAGATTTACCGAATTCGGAGAACAAAATATTGGCATTATCTAATGCTGCATCCGACAATCCTAAATCGCGACTGCATAACTTAATATCTTCGACATCGATTTGGTCGTAACTTAAATATAGTTCTTGTGCATCACGCACACCTCGACGTTTTGTAGATTCTGGGTCAAGGGTGTAAACTTCAACTTGACTGGGAAATAACTGCTTTAAACCTTTAACAGTATTAACATTTTTACCTTCCGCTACAGCTTCCCAACCATACTCGGAATGCATATCAAAAATTAAATTAACTGCTGCACTTTTGCGAATCACACCAGCTAAAAGTAAGCGTGTTAAAAAGGATTTTCCAGTACCAGATTTGCCAAAAACGCCGTTACTGCGTTCAACAAAACGATTTAAATCGATGCAAACTGGTACATCCATATCCAGCGGTTTCCCGATAGAGAAATTTTTTCTTTGCGGATCGTCTTCCCAACCAAATACTCGACGAAAATCGTCTTCACTTGCTTCATAAACTTGGCTAAAGTGACTGGGAATAGTTTTAACTGGTAACAGTTCCATCGTCGTGCTGGTTTGCGGTTGAAAAGATGCTAAACCCGTTGCCGATGGGACAAAGGGATTGACAGATTTGCCATTTGTGGCTGAATAAGATTCATTATTTTCGGGAGTGAACATCAACATCGGTGAGAGATTGATAGTTCCATAAGTACCACTTCCGGCTAAAACTTCTCTTAAAAAAGTGTCATCCCAACTTGGAGGATTAGCAATAATTCTTTGGTTAGCAGTTCCTAGTGCTACATCTGTCAGCATACAGAAAAAACGCGATCGCATCCCTTGCACGACTAAAAACTTACCCACTCGCATATCTTCAACCGAAATATCCGGGTGTAATCTTACTTCTAATCCTTCTGTGAGAGAACCTTCTATTACTGAACCTAACGGTTGTCCCAAATTCATATCTTATTTCTGAGTGGATAGTTGGAGCGTTGTGAGTGGATAGTCGTTGGTTGTTAATAGATAGTTGGAGCGTTGTTGATTCTTGGATGTTGAGTGTTGGTTGCTGATTGTCAAAAAGTACTCCTAACTCCTAACCCCTAACCCCTAACCCCTAACCCCTAACTCCTAACCACTATCCACCATCCACGCTCCTATTAATCAATTTGAATTGAATTTGGAGCGCTACCTGTGGTAGTTGTAGGTATTAATGGTATGCGATATTGACTATAAAGGCGATCGCGCCAAGTGAAGAAGGGTTCATAAAGGGGATTATCTGCTAATTCTGGGACACCTTTACCTCTGAGGCTGACTGGCAAATCCAGATAGGGACCATCGGGAAACTTCAGCAAAATCGACAATCCCGCCACGGCAAAGTCTGCTAAAGTAGGTTCGTCTCCGACTAAATAAGGACTTTCTGCCAATATTAGCGTCAGTGCTTCTAAGTCTTGCTTTAAGTCGGTGATGGCGCTACGTACCACATCAGGAGTATAACCTACTCCAACACCCAATACTTTAAGTAAATCGTTTGGAACTACTTGAACCAGAGTTTTGAATACATCGGGTGTGGAAGTCGGTAATAAAGACTTGCGGAAATTTTGGTTTTGACTAATCGCCGAAAATAACGCTTTACGACTTTTGATACCAATCGACTCATCAGCCCATTCTTCCATCATTAAGCATAAACCGCGTTGCTTTGAATCTTTGGGTATTAGTGGGCGATCGGGATATTCTAAGTCTAAATACTTAGCTATGGCTGTGGAATCTGAGATATATCTATTACCATCTTTCAGCACTGGTACTTGTCGCTGACCAGTCAACCGGAAAAGATCTACCTGTCCAATTCCAGGTACAATTTCAATTTTGCGGTACGCTAATCCTTTATAATCAAGGATTAGGCGTGCTTTCTCTGAGTAATGAGATAGTTCAAATTGGTATAATTCCAGCATCTTTACTACCCTGTAATCGGTGCGTTGATCAACTTTACAATTGTATCTTTATTGACATACTCCCCGGCGTGAACGCACGGAGATTCTAATTCATGGTTCACAGAAATCCGCTTGCTATATCAAGTTTCCCATTAATAGTATTGGCGGTCTTCTCCCCATGCTTTCCCGATTGCTCGGCAGATTCTTCTTGCCCAGAAGTACTGTTTTTTTGCCACTCAACTCCTAATATTTTCATGCCCTTTTTGAGGATATTAATCGCCGCGTTCGTATCACGACATATTTCAACCCCACAGGATGCACATAAATGAGTTCTAGTGCTGAGTGACTTTTTCACTCTATGCCCACAACTAGAGCAATCTTGGGAAGTATAGTTTGGCGACACTGCCACAACTGCTTTATCCCAGATTTTCCCGTAGTAATCTAGCCATTGAGTGAACTGATGCCAACTAGCGTCAGAAATCGATTTAGCCAAATGGTGATTTTTGACCATGTTCGCAATCTTCAAATCCTCATAGACAATCACATCGTTAGAGTGAACCACGCATCGGGCTTGCTTTATAGCCCAATCTTTACGCTGTCTAGTGATTTTTAGATGAACTTTACCTAATCGTTTCCGGTAAGAGTGATAATTGATTGACTGCGGTTTTTTACCTTTGACGAACTTTTTACTCAACCGCTTTGATTGCTTTTTGAGCCTACGTTCTGACTTTCTCAAGAATTGGGGATAAATTACAGCATTATCATTTTGGTCTTTGGTGAAATATTTTAATCCCAAGTCCAGCCCAACAACATTACCCGTAAATTCTCCAACTTCCTTACGGTCAGCATCAAAACAGAATTGGGCATAATACCCATCCGCCCTTCTAACTACACGAACGCGGTTGATTTTAAGCCGATGCAGGTCTTCTCGCGTCGATGAATTGCAGAATACAGATAACGAGCCAACCTTGAAACCATCTGTGAAAGTAATAATTTTGCAATCATCAGATAGTTTCCAGCCTGAGACTTTATATTCTACTGAACGACAATGCTTTTTAAATTTAGGATAACCTTTCTTTTTCTCCTGCTTTTTACAACGCTTGTAGAAATTTGAGATAGCAGCCCAAGCTCTTTCGGCACTGGCTTGACGCGCTGCGGAATTTAACTTTAAAGCAAAGCCAAATTCGGTAGCTAAGTCTTTACACAGCTTATATAAGTCCCCTTTACTAACCCCCTGATTATCCATCCAATAACGAACTGCTTTATTCCTAATGAATTGGGCAGTGCGAATGGCATCATCAAGAGCTTGGTATTGCTCCTTGGTTCCGTTTAGTAGCTTGGCTTCTCTTACTATCATTCCTGTATTTTATCACGGAATATTGCAGATAAAACAATATAATAAAATCTAAAGCCGTCAAGCGAAGGACGGGGCTTTAAACCCATTTTTTCGGTAATATAAATTTTCATGACAATTAATTTATTTTGCGCTAAATTAATCGAGACTAACGTTGATTTTTGGATAAAGACACGATTTGGGCAAAAATACTATTATAGGGATAAACCCCGTCTTTAAAGACGGGGGAGAGCGTTGTTATTCATTCAATTAAAAACATCAAATCATGAAAATATTTAATTAGTCGCCATCAACGGCTTGCATCATTGTAGATAATTTTAGATAAAAAGTTGCTGGCATCGCCTCTTTATTTCGCGCTTTTCCTCTGCTTTTTTGTGGTGCTTGTTAGAAAAACAAAGGAAAGTGAAACAAATTTTTGTATAGAACGCGACGTTTGTACTAAATTTACCACTTTTTTGATGAGATTAGAGTTTTTTATCTTAAATGCTTGCTTTTTCTTTGGGTGATGCGATATTAGCGGAGGAGAAAATTCGCAAACAAGCGCGATCGCCTATACAAAAGTCGTGATAAATTTTATTTTATTCATATTCTCTTTGATACAGGCGATACCTTCTAACCTTCAGTGTAATAATTTCCGGATTAAGGAAATGCTATCACTACAGCATATTTTCAACATAAAATATTACTTCTTTAGTTAGATTTTATGTGTAGGTAAATGTTATAAGTCTTTATGTAATGTGTGGAAATTAAAGCCAAACAAAATTTATGAAGGTTAATTATAACAGAAAATTGCTGACCAAGTTAGCAGGACTAGTAGGAGCAACCGGCGCTAGTTTCCTCATGATTTTTTCGGCTAGAGCCAATGAGGTATTAAATCCTAACCCTGGTGTTTTCTCAGAAGCCCCCTACAATCGTGGTCAACGTGTTTTGGTAAATGCTGAATATACACCGACTGAGCCAGAATTAGCCAAAAAGGGAAAGAAGCCTGCACCACGGAAAAGCACCGTATCTCAGAGTAACCAAACAGGCAGTATAAATCCTAAACCTAGTATTTTCAACGAGGCTCCTTATAACCGTAGTGGTCGCACTGCACCAGGTGAAACACCTAGCCCACCTACTACCCCAGACGCTACACCGACCCCAACACCCACACCGGGAAGTACAGAGACACCCCCCACACCGGGAAGTACAGAGACACCCCCCACACCGGGAAGTACAGAGACACCCAGCCCAACTAAACCGTCTGGAGGAAGTTCCAACACCTCAGGTAAGAATTTGGTAGCGCTAGCGGAAGCGGACGGCTCTTTTAAAACTTTAACCAAGGCTTTGAAAGCAGCTGGATTGACACAGATTTTACAAGGTAAAGAGAATTACACCATTTTTGCGCCCACGGATGCGGCATTTGCTAAATTAAAAGAAGGTGTGTTGGACGATTTGTTGAAGTCAGAAAATAAAGAAGTATTGGTCAAGGTTTTGACTTACCATCTGGTAAAAGGTCAAGTATTATCTACTGATTTGAAATCTGGCGAAGTGAAAAGTGTTGAAGGCGGTGCGATCAACGTTAAAGTTGATCCGACAACTGGTGTAACCGTTAATGAAGCTAAGGTGACGAAGGCAGATATCAAGGGTAGCAATGGTGTTATCCATGCGATCGATCAGCTGATTATACCTCCTGATTTGTAATGTCATAAGTTTTCAGATTTGAATAACAAAAACCCGTTAAAACTAATATTTGAACGGGTTTTTTATCGTGTTTAATTGTGAAAATTATTGTCTTTATTCAGCCCTTTGAAGACAACGCGCAGATCAATATCACTAGTGGCTACTGCACTGTAATTAGCGTAACTTCCTGATATCAGAAAACATTGTAGGAATTACTTCCTTGCTGCCATACAAGTTGTCACTGGGTAATCAGGATGAAAATCCTCTAGCTCCTGAGAGGATAATTCTTCTACTGAAATTCCCATAAAACTGGCTATAAGTGTCAAAGGATTACCGTAAAGATATAACCTTTGTTGGGAAAAATCTTGAAATAAGTGTTCCATTCCTTGAGGAAGTGGTCGCCAGCAATCTATAGGAGCGTCATGTAATCTCTGGGCATTGGGTACCATACAAAAACATTGACCACTAGGTTTTAGCCAACTGTAAATATTTTTGACAACCACCCAAGGTTCACGACAATGTTCCAAGACATTAAATATTACTACTGTATCTAGAGATTCTGGTCTGACTATTGTTGGATCATTTACATCTCCAACTAAAGTAACTCCTGATCTTGGAAGAAGATCGAGGGTTTGGTATTGAGTGGCGTTATGGAACCCAAAAGTTTCTTGATTTAGTAAGACTCCGCCGATTTCTAATACATTTCCTGTAACTTGCTCTCGAATTTCGCCAATAAATTTATCTAAATAATACGTATCAATTGCTGTTCCTCTGGCAAATCCAAACATAGGACATATAGGAAATCTTCGTCTCAAATCACCCAAATCTAAAGCATTTATTGATGGCGCAAGCAGACCTAATTTCACCATATCTTCTACTAATTGGCAAAAATAGTCAAAACTATTAATACTTTGGCATTTATCTGTAAAGATTGCTTGCTCAAATAGATAGCTTACCACTTGGTAAGTCTCTCGACTATCAGTAGTTAAATCGACTTGTTCTTCAGATATCGGTAGGCTGGAAAATCCATTTTTAAACACTTGCAAAGTGTTATAAGTTACAAAGACTATGAAATTATCTGAGTTAATGTGATCTTTTATATGCTGATGCTTACTTTCTAAAATAGGAGAAGCTTGAATTTTTTGGAACTGTTCATATGCTGCTTCGACAGATTGTTCATGAATAAAAATTTCTAAGATGGTCAACCAATCTTTATTTTCAATAACCTGGGTTTTCTTTTGATTCCAGTCATGTACTACCAAAACCCGAGAATTTTTGATTCTTAAAAATGTACTAGCGACATACTTTCTCAGCATACATTTTTGCTCCTCTACTAAATCATTGCTAAATTAAAATTTGCTTTATTTCCGGAAAATATAATATTCCGATTTTGACAAAAATGTTAAATTGCTATACAAAACTTTACACCGAATAATGCCAAGACTGCTGATTCGCTTTTAGTATCAGCTTTAGCGAAAATTGCTATTTGCGTGTATAGCGATGCTTCACCCCAACGGGGAAATATTCCGAATCGCCAAGTGGTGTTAATATGACTTTTGGCATTTGATATTCTGGGGGGACGTAGTTAGCAAACTCGCTGTTGAGGCGCTTTAATTGTGAGAGAATTGAATTGGCGATCGCTTGAGTTTTCTCTTCACTTCCTTCTACCTCAGGCGCCAACTCCACAATCACAGATAAAAAGCGGTTCTTGTCTGCATCTTCCTTCACCTGCAATACAAACTTACCCGTCACCCACTCTTTAATTCCAGGTTGCTCTAATCCTATCGTTACATTTTCTGGGTAAATATTCGCCCCAAAGTAAGAAACCGTAAAATTAGAACGTCCAAAAACGTAAACAAAAGGTAATTGATGAATCCCTCTCACTATAGCCCGTGCAGACGGGCTTTGTTCATATAGCCGCACCCTAGAAGGGTGCGGGTTCTGGTTCTGGTTCGGTTGCGGGTTCATTGTAACACCCTGATTTTCTAACTCCGCAACAGGGTTAAATCCCCACTCTGCCAAAAATTCCAACATGGCATCATAACTAATTATCCCACCAGTATCTAAAATGTTATAACGCACCAAGGGAATACCATTATCTCCCGAAAAAAACAACGTACCATTTTCAACTTCAAAAAAGCGACTTATCGGGTCATACTGTAGCAAAGTAGGTAAACGAGATTCTCCAAATAAAGCTTTTGCAGCATCAGGATTTTCTGCCAAAAAACGACGAATACAGATACTTAAAGGTGTTTCATTCGCCAAAACACCTGCATCCGCAGTACCATAAAGTGATGCTGAATCGTAACAGTAATTTTGCGAACCAATTCTTTCACCAACTAAACTACGCCATTCTTCACTAAATACTTCCCCTGCCATAACTAGCTTAACTTGATATTGCTGCCATTCCACACCACGAGCAATACCACTATCAATTACATCTTTCAAAAATGGCGGATATCCTAACAATACAACTTGCTCGAAAGCTGAACCAAGTTCTTGCACAACTCGCAATATTTCTTCTTTGTTATTACCTGGTGTAATTACTGTGATAGGATAACCCTTACTGGCAAGATAGCGACAACAATTAGTTGTGAACATTCCACCTACCCAGGTTCCTAAAGTGAAACAAATCACAGCTAAAGTGCTTTTGGAATCTGCATAAAAGCTGTCGTGAAATATCTGCTCAAAGCGTACAGCAATTTGCAGTTCATCTGTGAAGAAACGAGTCCAAAATGTCGGTTTACCTGTGGAACCTGAAGAAGCAGCTATCATGTCACATGCTTGTAACTGTCCGTTGCGACACAAGTCAGCTAAAGGATGACGCGAGATATAATTTTCTTTGGTAATCAAAGGTAATTTTTGGAAATCCTCAAAGGTTTCGATGGAAGCGGGATTTATATTCTGTTGTGCTAAAAAAGTCTTGTAAGCCGGTACGTTAGCAGCGATTTCGTGAAATAATGCCAAGACTGCTGATTCGCTTTTACTATTTATATGGCGTTGTAGTAGGGTTTCTAAAGGTGTAGTTATAAACTCTTGAAAAGCCCTAATTGCCCGCTGCTGTTGTGATTCGGTGTTCATAACACTTATATTTTTATGACTATCCGTTAGGGGAGAGGGGGAGAGTTCTTGAGAGGGGGGGACAAGGGGACAAGGGGGACAAGGGGACAAGGGGGACAAAGCAATTAATAACTCCTCACTCCCGTACAGACGTAAAGCGTGGAACGTCTCTACCGCTCCTTTGCTCCTCCGCTCCTCCCCTACAGACGTAAAGAGTGGAACGTCTCTACCGCTCCTCCTAACTCCTAACTCCTAACTCCTCACTCCTAACTCCTCCACTCCCTATTCATAATTTTGCGTAAATGGGATTGCACCTGTTGTAGCAATAAAGAAAACCTTTCATTCACCCTTGGGCATTATGCAAGTCTATTGCAGTAAACAACACGCAAATAATCAGAGTAACCGATTTTGTATCCACTGCGGTGAGCCGTTGCCTCTTGCTACGGGGAAGGTGGTGGAGAACCGCTATCATATTTTACGACAACTGGGGCAGGGCGGTTTTGGACGCACTTATTTGGCTCTTGACAAAAATCAATCGAATCAAAATTGCGTGCTGAAGGAATTTGCCCCCCAAGTTGAAGCACAACAAGATTTATTAAAAGCGAAAGAATTATTTGAACGGGAAGCAAGTGTTTTAAAGAAACTTCAGCATCCGCAAATTCCCCGTTTTCACGCTTCTTTGCAAGCGAAGTTAGGTGATAAAGATTTTTTCTTTTTGGTGCAAGATTATGTGGAGGGTGAAAATTATTATGAGTTGTTAGAACGTCAAACTTTTACTGAGGAAGAAGTAATTAAGTTATTGCAAGAAATTTTACCTGTATTGTCATATATTCACTCACTTGATGTCGTTCACCGGGATATTTCTCCTGATAATCTGATTTTGCGGAGTTCTGATAATTTGCCGGTGTTGATTGATTTTGGTGGTGTGAAGCAATTACCCGCAAGTAAAGGCTTTTGGTTTACTCAGTTGGGTGGAAATCGCACATTGTTGGGTAAAAAGGGTTACGCACCAGAAGAACAGTTACGTCAGGGAAAGGCATTTCCTAGTAGCGATTTGTACTCTTTGGCGGTGACATCGCTGGTATTATTGACAGGTAAGGAACCGCAACATCTTTATGATAGCTATCAAGGTGTTTGGCGTTGGGGACAGGAAATTAAAGTTAGTTCGCAACTGGAAGCGGTGTTAAAAAGGATGCTTGCTTATAAACCAAGCGATCGCTATCAAACAGCGAATGAAGTTCTCAAAGATTTAAAGTTTTCTATGGCTGCCAAAACCGCAAATCCACACATCACCAAGCTGAAAACTATGATAGCCGCTCCTGGGGGACAACGCGCTGGTGCTGTGGTCAGTAATCTCCACAAAAGAACGCAATTAATCGCCGGTGCTTTACCTTTACCTGTTTGGCTTCGTCCTTTTGCTGTTAGTCTTATCGGGACAACTGCGGTTGTTTTAACTTTCGCTGGTACTTGGGCGGTAGTAAATGCCGTTGTTCGGACTGTATCATCAATATCTGTCCCTTCAATTTCTCTACCGAAATTACCGGGGGGAGCAAATCCGGAAAATAAACCCGCAAATAATAAAGATATAAGTCAAATTGTTAATCGTCGTGAAGAATTAGAAATTCCTCAAGGATTTTTTACGAGAACTGTAGATAATTTATTTTATACTGAGAAACCAGAATTACAGGGACGCCCTCTAACTTCTAACCCAGAAGATACTGCTTTACGGAAAGAATGGTACGGTGTAGCTGATGACTTGCTAGATAAATTAGAACAAGCTAAACTCAGTAACGCATCGCGTCGGAAGTTGGGAAATTACGGTTCTCAAGATAACGACGTTTGGAAACGCAAAGCGCAAGCAGGACAGTTAGGTGATTATACAATTAGTCAATTGAACAGAGACACAAATCAAAAATTCGATCGCTTGTTTCCCGGTCAGCGACGTGGGAAACTCAATCAAAAGACTCTCGGTCAAATTTGGTATGCGATCGCTGCCGATCAGGTTAGTAAACAACAATAAGGAAGTGGGGAGTAGAGAGTTAGGAGTTAGGAGTTAGGAGTTAGGAGTTAGGAGTTAGGAGTTAGGAGTTCATAAAACAACCAACAAGCAACATCCAACAAGTAAGATCCAACAACGCTCCAACGCTCCAACGCTCCAACGCTCCTAAATTATTATGAATCTCGTTTATTGTTCCAAGGGACACGAAAATCCTGCTGGTAGTCACTTTTGTCTTCATTGTGGTGAAAAGTTAAATCAAAATCTGATGAGTCAGGGTATCCAACCGGGACAAACTTTAGGCGATCGCTATGTTATTCTACGTCTGCTCGGTCAAGGAGGATTCGGACGCACTCATTTAGCTGAAGATATCAACCGCTTTCGGGAACTTTGTGTTTTAAAGGAATTCTCTCCCCAAGTTCAAACTCCCTACGTTTTACAAAAAGCTGAAGAACTATTTCAGCGAGAAGCAACTGTTCTTTACAAATTGCAACATCCACAAATTCCCCGCTTCCGGGAATTGTTTCGCAGCAACTTGGGGGGTAAAGAATACCTGTTTTTGGTGCAAGATTATGTAGAAGGGCAACCTTACAACGCTTTATTAAATACTCGCTTACAGCAAGGTTTGCGCTTTAGTGAAGCAGAAGTGCGTCAATTGTTGCTGCAACTGCTGCCAGTTTTGGATTACATCCACTCCTTAGGAGTCATTCACCGTGATATCTCACCCGATAACTTAATTCTTCGCACAGCTGACCAATTGCCAATCTTAATTGACTTTGGGGGGGTGAAACAAGTAGTCGCAGCCGTAGCTTCAGAATATTCCCAAAACGGTGCAGGTGTGACACCACCCGCAACGCTACTCGGTAAGGTGGGATACGCACCCTCAGAACAGATGCAAACCGGGCTGGTGTCACCTCACAGCGATTTGTATGCTTTAGCCGCAACCGTGTTAGTTTTACTGACAGGCAGACAGCCGCAAGAATTAATTGATACTCAGACTTTAACTTGGCAATGGCGACGGGAAGTTACTGTTAGTCCGAATTTAGAACAGGTGTTAGAGAGAATGCTATCACCTATACCAGGCGATCGCTTCAAATCAGCGCGACAAGTATTAGATGCATTAAACACGTCACCTGTCAACTATCCACCAACTCAATATCCCACTCAACAAATTCAAAGTACCATTGCAGTAACCTCCCGTCCTCCCCCCTC
>NZ_JAOWRF010000157.1 GCF_025753815.1 Plectonema radiosum NIES-515
GGGGGAAAGATGTTTCCGATGTTCTGTGTGTCTCCTTGGAGTCTCCTTGGAGTCTCCTTGGAGTCCTTGTTGTCGTTTTGAACTTCTGCGCTTAGAATAACAGTACTTCCTGAGGGCGAAAATTTAACGGCGTTTGCTAACAGGTTGACAAGAGTTTGAATGATGCGATCGCTATCGACAAATATCTCAATAGATAGGGGAAAAACTGTTAGGGTGATGTTGGCTTCTTCCGCAAAGCATTGCACAGCTTCTATTGCTTGCTGCATTAAAGTAGCAACATTACATGAGTGCTTTGCCAAAACAATTTTGCCTGATTCGAGTCGCTCTAAATCAAGAATTTGATTGACTAAACGTACTAAGCGTTCGGTGTCAAGCGCGGCAATTTCTAACATGCGTCGGGCTTTTTGCGGTTGGTTGTCCAGTCGTCCGGAAGCGAGCAATCCTAAAGAACCGCGAATCGAAGCTAATGGTGTTCGCAATTCGTGGCTGACAACAGAAATAAACTCGTTTTTCATCTTTTCTATAGCTCGCATTTCGGTAATGTCTTCAATGGTTCCGACATGACCGATTAATTCTTTTTGGTCAGAAAAAATGGGAGCTGTTTTAATTCGACAAAAACGTATAATTCCGTCTCGATGAAGAGAACGCACTTCTCCCATGAATTCTTGATTTGCTGTTACTGCTTGTAACCAACGAGAAAAATGAAGCTGACGATCTTCTGGGTGAACGAAGTTGATCCAGCCATGTCCTAAAGCTTCTTCAAAAGTATAGCCGCAAATTGCTTGAGCGCGAGGATTGGTGTAGATACATCCTCCTTGGGGATTTACTCGAAAGATGCCGACTGGGGAAGCTTCGCTTAAAACTCGAAATTCGTCTTCGCAGCTGCGTAAGGCAGGGTAAGCAAGTTTGCGATCGTCTAATGCGGCTTCTGTTTGTTTGCGGTCGGTGATATCCTGAATTTGAGCCACAAAGTAGGATGGTTGACCTTGAGCATCAGGCACTAAAGATACACTCATTAAATAAGTCGGGAATCTTGCTTTTTCTGATATTTAATAATTCTTATTTAATCTTTAATTTTTGACACGTTTTCACGTGTCAGGTAGACTGATTACTCCAAACCAATACTTACTAAAAATTTCGATTGTCATTTTCAATTTATGGACATCAATTGGTTTGAGAATATAACTATTTACACCATATTCATAACAAGCTTCAATATCTTTAGGATTTGATGATGTAGAAAATACCACTACAGGAATCATTTTCAGACTATCATCCTGCTTGAGTTGGTGTAGAATTTCTCGTCCATCTGTACCGGGCAAATTGAGGTCGAGTAAAATTAAAGATGGACGGGGTGCTGTTTTATTATGTACATATTTGCCTGTATGATAGAGAAAGTCTAAAGCGTCATCGCCATCAGTACAACGTTCAACTCGGTGAGGAAGAGATGTCCCCTTCATCATGCGTTGTAAAGCAACAAAATCTTCATCGCTATCTTCAATAACCAATAATGTTGGAGTTTGGTGTCCAAACATTGACTTACTTACCTCAACTTGGTAATGTGAAATAGAAAGTGCTACTTTCTCCATAAGTAGATTCTATCCAAATTTTGCCCCCGTGACGCTCGACAATTTTTTTGGCAATAGTTAAACCGGCGCCGGTACCACCACCATATTGACTTGCGGTGTGCAGACGTTTGAAAATGCGAAAAACATTATCTAGATGTTTTTGCCTAATTCCTATACCATTATCTCGCACATAAAAAGTGATTGTGGCTTGGTTTGTTGCTTCTTGGTCTAAAAAGCCAATTTCTACTAATTTATTCGCTTTGTCGTTGTATTTAATGGCATTGCTGATTAAATTACTAAATACTTCACTCACCTGAATGCGATCGCATTTAATATCGGGTAATCGTTGGCAAATGCGAATATCTACATTTCTCGTCTCTTTTAAGCTAATTTTTAATACTTCTATCACACTTTCTACTAATTCCTGCAAATTAGTTCGTCGCATTACAAGTTCAACTCGTCCTAAACGAGAAAAATGCAGCAGAGAATTAATCAAATCTTCCATCCGCTGAGTCAGACGCACCACAGTTTGTAGTTTAAAGACTCCATCTTCATCCAGCAATTTTGCATAATCTTCAATCAGAAATGTTGAGTAGTTGTGAATCCCCCGTAGCGGTTCTTTTAAATCATGAGAAGCAATGTAAGCAAAAGCATCTAATTCTCTGTTACTGCGTTCTAATTCGACATTAATTTTTGCTAGTTCATCCGCTTTTTTTATTACCATTGCTACAATAGCGCTTTTTAGTTCTAAAGCACCATCAATTTCACATTTTCTCCAAGGTAAAGATTTAAATCGTACTGTTTCTTGCCACATTTCAAAAGATTTACGTGGTGAGAGATGCAAACTACCATTTTCATTAACTTCCACTGGTTTGTTGGGATTCCCCCCCCATTTTACTGTTTGAATCACTTCGGGACGAAACCACAAAATCCAATGTTTTTGACTTTTAGCAATGGCAAGTGCTAACATTCCACTAGCAACATCTTGAAAAGTTTCTGATGCGGGATAAACCTTGAAGAGTGAATCTGTATAAAAAACGTTATCGTTATTAATTTGCGTCACTAACCAGTCTATTAAGTTTTGAATATCCGCTTCTAATGGTGTTTTGCCAAATAGTACCAATTCTTGATTCCAGGAAATAGCAACACCTTCAGCACTGACTAAATCTAATAGTTCATTCTTCTGCTCACTTAAAGCATGTACCAAATTTGGGGTTTCGGAAATAGCCTCAACAAACTTCGATTGAATTGTCTTGAGTTTGAGTTTGTAATCTAAGTCTTCATTTTCTTCTTTAGTCCCAATGTCTAAAGACATTACATGTCCCAAAAATTCGCAGGCAGTGCGAATATAATAGGGTACATATTTAGGTGTATTATGATGACAGGCAATCAATCCCCATAGTTTTTTATTTTTGATTAAAGAAATTGACATCGAAGCGGTAACACCCATATTCTGCAAATACTCAACATGCATGGGAGAAACACTCCTCAAGACTGAATAACTTAAATCTACTGGTTCATTCGTAACTGGATTGTAAGTAGGAATCAGTTCTACGGGTTGATAATTAACATCAGGAATTAACCGTAACCAATTGAGAAGATATAACTGCTTTGCTTGTTTGGGAATATCTGATGCAGGATAGTGTAAACTCAAATAAGGAGGCAACTCTTCTAATTTATCTTCGGCTATGACCTTCCCAGCGCCTTCCTCATCAAATCGATAGATCATAACTCGGTCAAATTCTGTAATTTTTCGCACTTGTTTGGCTAAAACTTGACATAATTCTTGTAAATTAATTGTATTTTGTATTTGCTTAATCGGGGGTTTGACTAACTGATAAAAAGTCAAAAAGTCTTGATTGTCTTGTGATGTAACAGGCAATAATTCCAGAATTAATACTTTTTGAGAATGATGTATAATTCCATCAAATAGGAAAGTATTGTCTTGAGTTTTCCAAGATATCTTGACAGGATTGACGCTTTCTAAATCGCTAGGTAAACATTGTTGAATATGAGAAATTTGCTGGACATCCAGTAATTCTTTAAGTTTTTTGCCTAACAACTTGTCGGGATGGATACCAATAAAATTAAAACTATTTTTGCTAACTTGTAAAATAGTAAATTCTGGTTTTTGTAAAATAAAAAGAATACCATGTGGTTGAATTAAACCAGGAATATGAATTTTTTCGTGATCGCAGTTCGTTAAATCTATCTTTTCTGGCATCATCTTTTTGTTTGAAAACCTTAAATATTAAATAGTTGTTGAGAAAATTTAAATAATTATTATTAGTGCCGCTACTTTAGAAGTCAAAAGACCTACACCATAAAAATGAGGATTTATTTCCGCCCATGAGTACTAGCTATTGAATATTATAAAAATAATTTTTACCATCTGAATCGAAGCATGATAAATTTTTGATTACCAATTAATAATATATAAATAATATCACTAGCGAGTGCTGAGAGCAGAGTAAGAGCGTTTATTGTTGAGGCACCAGTGTTGTGAGCAGCTTTGCTGACAGTTGCGCTTAGGTGCGTTGTTGAGTGTTGAGTGTTAAGTTAAATAAATTAGTCAAAATTTAAAACTCAGGACTCGTAACTCAAGATTTCTAAACTTTCTCCGACTCGGAACTCAGGACTCAAAAGTTTCTTCTACCACAGTTGTACCCGTTTTAGACGACTGATAATCCGGGTAATCAGTTCTGGTTCCACAATTGGTTTACCTACATAATCATCTGCACCTGCGGCAAATACTTGACGTATAGTATCAGGATTTGTGTCAGATGTGAGTACGACGATGGGCAAATCTCCCCAATGAGGGTCTTGACGTACCACTTGACAAAGAACTATGCCGCTGAAAGTAGGCATGGAAGCATCTAAAATTAGTAGGTCAGGTGCTGTAGTAGTTAGCACTTCCCAGAAATTTTGTGGATCTTCTAAAGTTGTCACATCAAGTCCCCAAGGTTGTAGTAAATCGGTTAAGGTTGTCAGTACTTGGGGGTCATCATCCACGATTAAAACTCTCGCTTCAGCTGCGGTAGCTTGATTGAGTATCTGGGTGACAGCTTTAAGGATTTGATCTGGAGCCAAGGGCTTGTGTAAAAAGGCACGAGCGCCTAAGCGAGCTACTTCTACTCGGTCAAGCAAGCTACCCCTTATGGTCAAAACTAACACCGGGATTAAAGATTTGCTTTGTGCTAATTCAGCCAGTAGCGTCAGTCCATTCTCATTGGTGTCAGCAAAAATCAGATTGAGCAAAATCGCGTCGGGGGGATTTTGAGCGATCGCTTCTTTACCAGCAGCTAAAGAATTCGCTACCTCTACTCGCAAATTTAAAGCGATCGCTGAAGTAGTGATTTGTTCAATTAATAAGCGATCGTCATCAATTATCAGTATTAAAGCAGATTGCTCCTCTAAAACAGGCGCAACAGCACTTAGAGTTGGTGGCTTTTCTAGTTCTTGTTGTAACAAACTAACTAGTTGCTGTAGTTGTGCTGCTTGTTCTTTTATTGCTTCACTTTCAAGCAACTGTTCAATCTTGCGTGCTAATCTCGAACCTTCATTAAAGCCAAAAGAACCCAGTGCACCAGCCATTTTATGAGCTTCTAGCTTTGCTGCGTCTTGAATTTGCTCGCTTAGGGTGTCTGTCATCAAAGCACTAACCACCTGCTCAAATAATACTAGCTGACAGGTAAAGCTCTCCTTGGTGCGCTGCCACATATTGTTAACAGATTCTATCACCATATTTTCAGCTTGTTGCCTGTCGGCATCAGTAGAAGATAATGACGACTTAGGTGTAGGTGTCTGTTCTGGTGGAGGTAAAAGGCGATATCCTAAGCCATAGATTGTTTCAATTAAATCAGCAGTCATTCCTGCTGCTTTTAATTTTTGGCGAAGTTTTTTGATGTGAGTTGTCACCGCATCTTCACCCGGATACTCAGCAATCGACCAAAGACGGTCTAAAATCATACTCCGGCTAAATATACGTTGCGGATTTCGCAAAAAAAGGTGTAATAAACGATATTCTGTTGCTGTCAGTCGTAAAAGCCTCCCTTCATAAACAACTTTGCTGCTACTGGTGTCAAGTTGCAACTTTCCCCAAGTCAGTACGGGAGCCAAAATATTACTTCCTCGTCGCAATAAAGCGCGAACGCGGGCAATTAGTTCTGACACGTCAAAAGGTTTGACCATGTAATCATCTGCACCTGCATCTAAGCCCATCACCTTATCGGTGCTGCTATCTTTGACAGTTAATAGCAAAATCGGCATTTGATAGCCGCTAGATCGCAATTGACGACAAAGACTAATGCCATCTAACCCAGGCAAAACTATATCGAGGATGATCAGGTCGTATGCAAAACCTCGCACTAGTTGCAAAGCTGTTTGACTCTCAGCGCTCGTATCAACTATGTAATTATGGGATCTGAGCACTTCTGACACCATCGTTGCAGTACGCTGATCGTCCTCCACTACTAAAATTTTCATGTCATACTCCGTCATAGCCGAGTATTAACTCATTTGCTGGACTGTTAATTGTGATAAAGCACCTTGGCAGAGAATTGAGGAATGAAAGACCGTGCGATCGCAATGCCGCGTTTCTCTACGAGACCCTTTGCCAACGCGATCGCACATTTTCATCAGTAAAGTGGTGCTATTTACCCGCACAGACAAAAGTAGTCTCAGCAATTTAGGATAGTTTTTGGCAACCGAAAGACATAAGCCGCTCATAGAAAACCTCTTACTTTAGTTAGTTGTCATCTCACGAAAACTAAAGGATAAAAATGAGGAAATGATGAAGTGTCCTAGATAAAGCTTGATATTGTGTGGGAAAATATTTTGATTTTGGGAAGTAAAAACTACACCCCCCGCTCAAAAAGTAACAGCGTTTCCTTTCTTCAGCAACGCCAAAAACTCGTTTGATGCTTGCAGCGGCTAGGATTGGCATTGCAGACATGTTAATATTTAGTAGACATCGACCGAATTTAATTATGCGTTGCCCCAAACCTTTGTAGAGACTTCGTCCGATCGCGTCTCTACATTGTTTTCTGGAGATATCTAGTAGACATCGACTGCTAGGCTGATTATGCGTTGCCCGAAACTCTTGATTAGACGTTAAATTTAACGTCACAATAATTCTTTTTCAAATAGGTTGTCTGAATGCGATCGCTTTCCTTCAAAACCGCAAAATCTCTTCAATCATGCGATTCGCTTGCGAAGCATAACCGCCGCCAAATAAATTAAAATGATTGAGAATGTGATATAGGTTATATATAGTCTTTCTTTGTTCGTAGCCTGTATCTAGAGGAAAGACTTCGTTATAACCACGATAAAACGCTGACGGAAACCCGCCAAAAAGTTCACTCATGGCGATATCAACTTCGCGATCGCCAAAATAAGTTGCCGGATCGAAAATTACCGGTTCTCCTGACACAGTACACCCAGCATTTCCTCCCCACAAATCGCCATGCACTAAGGAAGGTTGCGGTTGGTGTGATAGTAACTTAGTTATAGCTGCGAGTAATTTTTCTTGTTGAGGAAAATTGCCACCCCGCCGGATTGCAAGTTCAAATTGATACAATAGTCGATGTTGAGCATAAAATTCTGCCCAGTCTGCCGTCCAAGTATTAATTTGCGGCGTGGAACCAATGGTATTATTAATTTTCCAGCCCATACCTTGGTTGCTAGTGTAGCAATGCATCGCGGCTAACTTGCGTCCCATTTCTTCCCAACATTTGCTACTACCTTGATTCATTTCCAGCCACTCTAAAACGATGTAGCTGAAATTATCTGCTGTCCCCCAGCAGATTGGTTTCGGGACGCGTATGCTATTTGATTGCCGCATTTCTTGCAAACCCATCGCTTCAGCCTCAAACATCGCAATTTGCGCTGCTTGGTTTAGCTTGACAAAGTAAGTGCGATCGCCACTACTGACAGCATAACCTTGATTGATGCATCCACCACTTAGCGATCGCCTACTCTGGTTCTCAAATTTCTCACCAGTCACCTGGCTAATATCAGTATCAATTTTAGTCCACATTGTTTGATTAGGGAATGGGGAATGGGGAGAGGAGGAGAGGAGGAGAGGGGGAGAGGGGGAGAGGGGGAGTGGGGGACAAGGAAAAATTTATCCTGATTACCAATGCCCAATGCCCCATGCCCCATGCCCCATGCCCTATGCTGGTTTCATGACAACGACACCGTAAGCATCTGGTGAAAGATACTTTTGGGAAGCTTGCATTAAATCGGTTGCATTTTGAGCCTGAATGTGATTTGGATAATCAAAGGCTGGTTCTAAGTCTCCTACCATAGATTGATAGTAACCGTACAAACCAGCGCGATCGCTTGGTGTTTCGTTACCAAAAATAAACCTGTTAGCTACACGCTTTCGCACGCGCTCAATTTCTGCGGGGACGATGATTTGTGTTTGTAGCCTGCTAATCTGGTGAGCGATCGCACTTTCCACAGCTGGCAAATTTTCTACAGCACAATGCGCGGAAATATAAAAAGTCCCCTGCAACCGCTGCGTCATATTACTCACAGAAACCGAAGAAACCAATCCTCTTTCTTCACGCAAATCTCTCACTAGCCTTGATGTGCGTCCATGTCCTAAAATTCCCGCCAAAACATCCAGTGCGTAAGTTTCCCCAAGCTTAATTAACCCAGGAACCCGCCAAACCATCACCAATCGTGCTTGAGTTAGAGTTTCATCCACATATTCTCGGCGGACAATTTCTGTAAATGGTAATTCTTGAGTAATTTCTAAATGCTGTTCGGGTGGGGTTATGGGGTCTTTTTTGGTAAATCCCTCGGCGACAATTTCAATTAATTCCTCTACCGGCAAATTACCCACAACCGCAGCTCTCATTGACTGTGGTTGATACCACATAGCGTGAAAATCCCGCATTTGCTGGGGTTTTAGTTGAGAAATGACTGTTTCTGGTCCCAATACCGAACGACGATAGGGTAGTTGATCAAATGCCATTTCCATCGCTCGTTGAAAGGTGCGCCGGCGAGGATTATCATCACTACGGCGAATTTCTTCTAAAACTACCAATCGTTCTGTTTCAAAAGCTTTGTCAGGAATACTGGCATTAGTTACTATATCAATTTGTAGTGGGGCTAGCTCCGCAAAATCTTTGGGAGCAGTTGTCACATAATAATGAGTATAATCTTGGCTGGTGGCGGCATTAGTAACAGCACCGCGCTCTTCAATTTGACGTTCAAACTCACCGCTAGTTAGTCGCTCACTGCCTTTAAAAATCATATGCTCTAAAAAGTGAGCCATGCCGTTAATTCCATCTGATTCTACGGCTGAACCAACTTTAACCCACAAATTAAGGTTAACCGCTTCAGTGGGCATTTGCTCTGCGACTATTGTCAACCCACTGGGCAAGATGTGCAGCTTCGGGGCATTCAGACGAGGAAAATTCAGCAGGGTTGAAGTCATTGGTCGTAAGGAAGTGGAAAAGCTTTGTTACTTCTTTATTTTACCTAGGACTTATATAACCCGCGATGTCAAAAAGTGTTGACTTTGAATTTGCGTATTGCTTGCACAACTTTTATTCATCCTTCTTCAGACTCATTTCAAACATAGATACAACTATCATTGTCTCCTGCTTGAGTCGCAATTTTAATTAGCGCTCAAAGCGATCGCATCCCAATTTTAACATCGGCATCTACATTTATTGGTGCAGAGTTTACAGGCATACATTTGTGGGCTAAAAGCTTGAAGCCTCCGCTTTGCAAGGCTTTGTACGCGCAACGTCAGATATATAAGCCTGTGGGGTGTTTTTGCCTTTTTTTTTACAACCAGAGAAATACATAAAAAAAGGGGGGCACGGGGATTTGGGGACAGCCTTCTCATGATTGAGACCCAAGCGCGAACATCACTCAAATGCCTGTGGTAACTTGTGGATCTACAAAACAAGCCCCAAATGCCCCTGGGTTATTCCAGGGGGAAAGGTTTTTTCAGAAGGGGAAGGGGTAAATTATGTCACTAAATAATCTAGTTGATTTTTACGGCAATTATTGTAAAATATCATATGTCACATCTATTCGTATAAGTAATTTCATGTAGAAAATATTTCTTTTCTTTCGTAATTTTTGTCAAATTTTTATCTGTTTTCAGTTTTTGGCTAACTTCTTAAATTCTTTAACTAACATTTCCAATGTTTGTCAACAAAATGAAGGCTAATCTGCCCTTTGTTTCAGTTATTATTCCTGCTTATAACGCAGAGGCATTTATTGGTCGGACATTAGAATCTGTCCTCTCGCAGACTTACGAAAATATCGAAGTTTTAGTAGTTGATGATGGTTCACTAGATAGAACTGCCGAAATTGTGGCATCTTTTGCCCAAAAAGACAGCCGTGTAATTTTATTTAAACAGCAAAATGCTGGAGTTGCCGCAGCGCGTAATTTAGCAATAGAAAAGTCGAGAGGGGAATATATCGCACCCCTCGACGCTGATGATATTTGGTATCCCTCTAAGCTTGACAAACAAGTGCAATGCATATTAAAGGGAGGTTCATCTGTAGGATTAGTTTATGCCTGGTCGTTATTTATTGACGAAGATGATGTAATTATCGGACAATATACGCCTTATGATTATTTGAACATTCACAGCGTACAGGGAGAAGTTTACCCAGCTATGCTGTTTACCAATTTTATCGGCAATGCGAGTGCACCATTGATTCGCCGAAGTTGTTTTGATAAACTTGGTGGTTACAACTGCAAACTTAAACAGAAAAATGCTCAAGGTTGCGAAGATTGGGATATCTACTTAAAAATTGCAGAATGTTATCAGTTTCGGGTTGTACCTGAGTTTTTGATTGGTTATCGTCAAGTTAGTATCAGCATGTCTAACAGTTGTAAAACAATGGCAAAGTCTTACAATCTAGTTATGGCAGATTTCCAAAAACGACATCCAGAAATTCCGGCTTATATATATACTTGGTCTGCCAGTACTTTTTACGTCTACCTGTCATGGAAAAGTAGAGCTTGCGGTGATTATTGGACTACTTTGGGATGGATATATAATGCTGTAAAATTGGATTATAGTCCACTCTTGTTAAGACCAATTTATCAATGCATTATCGAATGTATTTTAAAAATCGTCGCTAAACCGATAACGTCTTTGATTTGGTCAGATCATCACTCTTGGTTGCAGTTCTTAGAAAAATTTCAACTCGTTCGCAAAGTATCTGTTAATGGTAATATTACAGTTACTGACATTCAAAAGCAAATGTATAAACCATACCAATATCCCACCAAACCTTACGCAAGAATTATGGGGCAAAGATGGTTGCAAGTTTTACAGATGTGTCGAACGATATATGAATAAAATTAGGTAAATTTGCCCCGTAAGTTGATATGCACGCCTGGTGTAAAATGTCAACAAAAAACGCACATAGAGACGTAGGAATGCTACGTCTCTACGATTGTTGCATGACAACGATTGCGATCGCCTACATGCGGTTCAAAATTTCCTACTTGACTCAAATAATATAAAATTATAAATATAAATATTAAGAAATATGTCATAAGTATTTATGCCAAGCGATCGCGTCATCGTCATCGGTGCAGGAATCGGTGGACTAACTGCTGGGGCTTTATTAGCTCACAGAGGCTACAGCGTGTTAATTTTGGATCAAGCGCTTGTACCGGGAGGCTGTGCTTCTACCTTCAAACGCAAAGAATTTACCTTTGATGTAGGAGCAACTCAAGTAGCGGGGTTAGAACCAGGAGGTATTCACCACCGTATTTTCTCAGAATTAGAAATCGAGCTTCCCGAAGCAACTCCTTGCGATCCTGCTTGTGCGGTGTATCTTCCTGGGGAGAAAACACCGATTAACGTTTGGCGTAATTTAGAAAAATGGCAAGAAGAACGTCAACGACAGTTTCCTGGTAGTGAACCACTCTGGCAATTGATGGCAGCTTTATTTAAAGCTAGTTGGAAATTTCAAGGACGCGATCCGGTGCTACCACCGCGCAACATTTGGGACTTATGGCAGTTGACTAAAGCGGTGCGGTCTGGTACATTAATTACCGTGCCTTACACTTTGTTTACAGTAGGCGATGCTTTACGAGCTTATAAATTAGGAAGCGATCGCCGTTTGCGGACATTTTTGGATCTGCAATTAAAGCTCTATTCTCAGGTGAATGCAGAAGAGACAGCATTACTTTACGCAGCCACAGCATTGAGTGTATCACAACTACCCCAAGGATTGTTTCATCTTCAAGGTAGTATGCAAGTATTGAGCGATCGCTTAGTTTCAGCCTTGGAAAAAGACAATGGTAAGTTGTTGATGCGCCATAGTGTAGAACATATCGAAGTAAAGCATAACAAAGCTGTTGGTGTCGTCATTAAAAATCAGAAAACTGGCGAAGTCTGGACAGAATCAGCCGACCATATAGTTGCAAATGTCACCGTACAGAACTTAATGCAACTATTAGGTGAAAAAGCTCCTCGCGGGTATAAAAAGCGAACAGAAAAACTACCACCCGCATCTGGTGCGTTTGTCGTTTATTTGGGTGTAGACGAAAGCGCCATTCCTCCAGGATGCCCACCCCATCTACAATTTATGTATGATGCTAATGGTGAAATTGGCGAGAATAATTCGTTATTTGTTTCCGTCAGCCATCCGGGAGATGGTCGCGCTCCGGAGGGTAAAGCAACAATTATTGCTTCTTCGTTTGTCGATCCGTTACCTTGGTGGCAGACTGAGGATTATGAAGAATTAAAACAAAAATATACAGAACAAGCGATCGCTCATCTTTCCCAATACTTCTACTTGAAACCAGACACGATTATTCATGTAGAAGCAGCAACACCCCGTACCTTTGCCAATTATACAGCACGCGATCGCGGCATTGTCGGCGGTATTGGTCAAAGAATATCTACTTTCGGTCCCTTTGGTTTCGCAAATCGGACACCAATCAAGAATTTATGGTTAGTGGGAGACTCTACCCATCCAGGGGAAGGTACTGCTGGGGTGAGTTACTCAGCACTGACTGTAGTCAAGCAAATTCAGGCTCATACGTAGTAACCACTCCAGTGGTTAAATAGAGCGCTTTAGCCCTAACTACAAATACCATATCTAGATATTTGTCGGGTGCGTTAAGTAAATCGGCAAGAAAAATTCAATTGGCTTGAAGAAATATAGAAAACAATGTAGAGACGCAAAATTTCGCGTCTCTACAACACTTACGCAAAAATTCTCTCTCTTCCTCATTCCTTCGTGAACTCTGCGTTCTCTGCGGTTCGTTTTTCCGATCAGGAGTGCGTAAGTCCTATACCAAATCCGTACCCCTAGATTTTATTTTTTATCGCCAATCGGATTGAGTTCTCCGACAAATTTTAATAAGTCTACCATCGTAAATGTACCAGGATTTTGGGCAGGTAGCATCGGCTTCCAATCTGGGCAACGTGCCATAAAGCAGCTGCTATCTGCTTCTAAAAGACCGACAAAGACCTCAGCGAGAATGCGACTTCCTACTTGACCCAAGCGCTTTCCTTGACCCTGGACTTGCGCTTCCTTGAGGATGTAATACCACAGTGGTGACTCAATATCAAACTTCTGCTTGACGGCAACTGCTCCATCAGCTCCTGTGGAAATTTCAGCCCTAGTCAACGGCTGGAGTTTCATAAACCGAGCGACACTTTGACCAGATGGTAAGCCGAGACTGCGACCACGTAGCAGATTTCTCACTGCCAATGAACTAGGAGGTGGAACATTCGGCAAATTCTTCAACGGTTCAACGAGGAATGGATCTAGCTTGCGGCTAAAACCAACTTGCACATTAGGATCGATTTGAAAGAACCTTCTCCAGTCAATGATCCAGTCACTGGGAATAGGAATATTGGCAAAGTCACCCAACTTACCTGATTTGGCAGTGAAAGCAAACAGCAGTTCCAAAGTAGCAGCAGTAACTCCCCCAGGAAGAGGAGTGAAAACCCGGTTGTAGTTATAAGCCGCACGCACCATACTGTGACCGAGACGATAGGCAGCTACTGAAAACTCAACAGGGATGAATGGCTCTCGCTTAAAATTGTAAAAGCGTCTGCCTTTATTCAAGACTGTCTCTAGCTGATCCTTGTCAAGAATGCGAGTCAAAAAATCGTGGAGTACAATCCACTGATAGTGCCAAATCACCAATTCTCTGGCTTGTATAAAAACTGACTTGTCAGTAGAATTCTTTGGTTTAATGCTTCCATCCCTAATCCCTGCAACTATTTTGTTGTGAAACTTCAAAAAAGCTAAGTGTAGTTGTGCAACAATTAAGTTTTCGTCGTTGCGTGAGTCGCCAAGAATACCTAAAGTACTCTGGGCACGAGGCAGGTCGTTGGGCAGTTTAGTGGGAACCGATGGATCTCCCCCTCCTGGCTTTTCGTTCGTTGTCCCAATTAAAAATAGATCCGGGTCATCCAGTTGGTAGAGATACGGTTGCACATCAGGTCCTGAGCCATAGAGACTATCAAGGTCAAGCTTTGGTGTGCGGAAATTTTGCACTGCCAATGGATCGACAAGAGTCTCTTGCAGAGCAGTAGTATCAAGGGTTATGTCATGATCGACAAATTGACCAAGATATGTGAACCCCGCAGGGACACTTAAATTGTCACCGTCGGCAGTATTTGGGCTTGGATCGTTCATTGCCTCGCCCAATTCAGTCAAACTTTGTTGTGATGGAGTAAAACTCGGCAATTTAGGAAACATTCTCCCGAACTTTCCAGTTTCTGTAAATTCACCCAGTGGTTGAGTCTCACCAGTACGAGGGGTAAATCCATGACGTCTACGCATATTTATTGCCTTCCTATTGTTGGAGTTTGTTGTCCAATGGAAAAGAATTCAATTTGTATCTATCTGTAGTATGGTTTGGATAACTAAGCTCTGGCAGTACCCCTGAGGGTACTATTTTTGACGAGCAAAGCAATGAGGGAGTTTCACCATGTTTTATACTCAGCCGAACTAAAAGTGCGATCGCCTAGTTGAATCTGAAAATATTTGCCAGCAGTAATACTTAATATTTTATCAAAAATATACCGCACTTTTGTTGATTAGCAGTGTTGACCTGTGAAGTTTCATTACCCAGACTGAGGTGATTGGCAACGTCCTGCCACTCTTGGGGAGCAGATCGACTCTTTGTGCTTACGCGTGCTAGGCAGCCGGAGCAAGCCGGTTTGCTTATAGGTTGTCAAATTACTTTGTATAATTACAGACACATTCGCGTTTCCCCTTTAAACACACGACGTGTACTTTAGGAAAGTCTTTTATGAACAGTACGGATAAGGCAAAACGAATCGTATCTCCGTGGTGGCGCTGGCCTTTTGAAGCTCTATTCCCCGATAAAAAATTTGATGGACAATTTCAAAATCCAGGTAGCGAAGAGGTTTTGGATTTCGACTCGGTGATGGCATCTGTTAACCCAATCACCACGATTGCATCTGAAATCGCCTATTATCCAGAAAACGATCAGCGTGAACTTTTTGCCATATTTGTCTCTGGGCTGGGACAAAGTGAGTCGGAGTCTTCAAAAAGGAGCCGTAGGTATGCTACTACTCTTTTAACTGGCATCGCCAATATGAACAACTCCACTTTTCTTAAAAAACGTCCAATTATTGCTTTGATTAACCGATATCTTGACTGGATTAATGCAGCTTTTGACTATGTTGGTTTATCTGGTAGTCCAGTCATTGAAAATGCGGCAAATTTGATTACTTATGCCGTAAACAACTCGAAAACTCTCAATTTATCAGGGGATAGTCTGGGAACAATTTTTTTGGCAAGAGCTCTTAATCTTGCTAAAAGAAACTTTATCTGTAGACACGCGAGGGTGTTTGACTTTGCAGAACGACGAATTCAAGAACAGAAGTGGAGGCAGCGCACTAGTCAACTCATCAATGTTTTCACCTTCGGTAACGGCTATCGAAAATGGGTACTAGGTCCAAACTACATTATGGTTTTCATTCAAGGCGATCGATTATCAGAGAAATATGGAATTACACCCCAAAGAGCTATTAAGCAAAAACGAGACGATATCAAATTTTTGATATTTCCGCGTTTGTTTCCTGAAGGCAGCTTTGAAGCGCATAACATGATGTTTACAATCGAACTTCTTCGCCAAACCTTTCAAAAAAATCAGATTGAAGTTGGTGATTTTGTGGGCTTATATAACAAACTCAATTCCAGCACCCTAAAAATTGCCACACCCGATGAAGTTTCATGGCCCAGCGACATGAAACAGTACGTATGGAATCAAGATAGCCTAAAGTCAATTCCATCTCGATCTTGACACGAATTGCTGCATTTTTTACATATTATGTTTTATCGCAAAGCGTTCCTTGCGTGGAAGCCTCCCCTCCAATTTCTCTTTTACTAGGGGGAGCCAAAAGGAACTTTTGGCGGGGAGAGATCAAAGCAAGGATGTATGTTAATCAACCGGACTTGATATGATTTCATGTCCAGTAGATTACATATGATGTAGAGACGTAGCAGTGCTACGTCTCTACATGGATTTCGGATTTTTTTATTAATGTTAATCAACCGGACTTGATATGATTCCAAGTACCATAAAACTGAATTTATGTAAAAGGTTTAATAATTTGGAACTTTGAGTTTGACAACTTGGTCAACTTATATTTGACCCAAATTGCGATTAGATGAGCCGGACTATGAAGCAACTGTTGGTTATTACTGCTTTAATTTCGCCACTTTGCTTAATTACATCAACACAAGTGCTTGCTCAAACGCAGCCAACAGAAGAGCAAATTCAACAAGCTTGTGCCAATCGGCAGATTGACAAACTGCCTGCACCGTTTTCTGATGTCCCAAAAGAACACTGGGCATCTGAAGCTGTAGGGAATCTATATTATTGTAAATCAGCGCGGGGAAATGCGTCTACTAGCGAACTAAAAACCGCGCCTGACAAGGTAACAATAAATGGACGTTCTTACGCAATTGATACTTATTTGTGGCGTAATTTTATGCCAAGTACCACTCCAAATAATAAAGGAATAATGGCGAGTGTCCGCTTAAAAGCGGAGGATGGAAAACCAGTCGCGTCAACATTAACTGCTGATAAATTGTGGCTAATTAAAAGTAATGGTGAAACAATTTGGGAAACAACCTTTTCTGAACAACCGAGAATTTCTAACTCCGGAGTCGAGATGGTAGTTAGGGGTGGACCAAATTTAGAACCTGATAGCGTGGTTGATGTGGTGGTTCGCTTGCAAAATGGGAATAAGACTTATTTAGTGCGATCGCATAAGCAAAAAATTCAACGCACATATTAAAAGTAGTGAGGGCTTCAGCCCTCATATTTAAGCACACACAAATAGACAAACATCGTGGAAAAAAATGTAGAGACGCGAAATTTCGCGTCTCTACAAGGGTTTGGTTGACGCATATTTAATTTTCACGTATGGGTCTAGTAGACATTTCCAGAAATGAACTATGCGTTGCCCAAAACCCAAGAGACGTTAAATTTAACGTCTCTACATTCTTTTTCAAAGACGTCTAGTGCTTACTACGAACATCCCTACTGCTTAACTTTAACCACTTCAAACTCGAAAGCCGCAATACGCCGATTCTCAATGTAAACTTCTATCTTATGCTTACCACTCGGATCGCCAGGAGCAATAGTCCAGAAGTTCTCAATCACACCATTTTCAGCCTTCTGAGTCCGAGTAGTTACACCTTCAGTACCGTTTGCTGAGAGTGAGAAGTTTTCACCATTATCTGTACCCCAGTTTTCTGGTTGTTTTGGCAATCGCAGAACTTCTCGCCATGTTATTTCACCCTTGTAATCTTTGAGTTGAATTCGCCATCCGTAACGCCTTTTCTCTTGAAGTGGCACTCTCGTTGTGGGAATAAAGGTAACATTACCTCTGGCGCCAACTCTCTCAACTCCGAATTCAGCTTTTGTGACAGAAATCAGTTTAGAATTTCTAGATTGAGAAGTTGGAAGAGCCTGATTTGCCAAAACCGAAGTGATCAATGGAGATGTCAACCAAAAAGAAGCTAGCACAAGGGTAGTTGCCCAAACTCTCAAAAACATACTTTTTCTATGAGATATTCCTAGTTATTAATAGAGGAATATCAACTCTCGTTCCGGACAGACTCGATGAAAATTGGGAGTGG
>NZ_JAOWRF010000302.1:0-10109 GCF_025753815.1 Plectonema radiosum NIES-515
GGACTGAAAATCCTCGTGTCACCGGTTCAAATCCGGTTCCTGGCATAATCAACAACGAAATAACTACGTATCTGGCGATCGCTTGCATTTGTTTGGTTAGTCAATATTTAATCAACGGAATTTTACGTCCTTTGAGTAACCCAAGACAACCGGTGCTGTTGGTCGTTCAGTACGGTGCATCATCAATTCAAATGCACGCTGGTGATGGCGCTCGTTGATCCAGTGATGGTAAAGTTCGGTGTGAGTTTGGGCAGAGTGCCCCATCTGTTGGGCTGCTAGCGATACGTCAAGTCCAAATTCTAAGGTTCTTACAGCCCAACAGTGACGCAAGTCATATGCTTGAAAGGGGATGTGACGGTGAAACCAAGTTGTAGCCGCATGACCAACTTCTGCATTGGGGCGGTCAAGGTTAACCTTGGGAAGTTTCACTTCTTGCAAGTTGAATTGGTCAAACCATTCTGGAAAACAGGGCCACACCCGCCTTGCACCGGTTTTGGAATTTTCACCAACATTAACAATGTAATCACCACGGGCGATCGCCGCGAAATCCAAACGAAAAACCTCATGATTTCGCAAGCCATAAGTAGCCAGCATCCCATACACCCAACGCCACGCCTCATCCTCAATTTGATAGAAATGTTGAGCAATTGCTGTGTCATGTGGGAGATCGCGCGGGGTTACTTTTCTTGGGCTGTATCTTCCTGCATATGACTTTAAATTGATATCAATTTCTGCAAACTTTGCTAACGCACTTAATGCCATACAGGTGCGTTTACGAGTTTTGGTATCCGGTCGAGTATTCGTTACTGCTTTTAAAATAACCGCACTACTTAAGCTCTCCCCTGGAAGTTTGTTAAATACCGCCAAATAATCTATCTTCCATGTGGTTTCTGTTTGATGATTACGTTGGCGGGTTTCAAAGTAAAATTTCTCAAATTTTCTGATCCAGTCTTTGATAGAGTTACCTGGGGACTCCCCAGGGTTTTTTAAATAAAGCTCCCATTTAAAATCCTTGCACGCCAGTAAGCCACCAAGCTTGTGAGCTTCTGCCTCGGCTCTTTTTAATCCATCTTTGTTGGCGTAAATACCAAGACTAAGCCATTGTTGATGTGAATTGGTCTTGGTAGAGTTGGGTTTTGGGGGCAGAGTTGCTCTCAAATAAAGGCGGTTTTTAACTTGACAAACTGCGACGCCTATACGTGCGGTTTTGAGGCGGATATTAATAGTAGAAAGTTGATCTGAAAATTCCATTGGATAATCAAAAAAAAACGACCGACTTAATAAAATCGGTCGCAATGCGGGTCTAAATAAACGTCATCCGACCGCCACCAAGCATTTGCTCCAATAGCGCGTCTTGTAGGTCGGTCTCTTCCGAATCGAATTCATCGTTATCTGGGTCATCCCCCGGATATGCCCAAACATTGTTGCAGTCGTTGCAGCGATAAAATCCGTGATCTCGATTGAAAATGATATTTTTACTGCGACAGTGGATGCAAATTTTATCCATGATTTTGATTCTCCCTAAAAAACGCTATCCAAATTCCCGGCGCAACTTTTCTAAAAAGCTCTTACCTTCTGAGTAGCGCTGACCGGTGAAGCCTAAGACTTCGGTGACGATCGCACTGTCGGATTTCTCGGCTCCAAATCGCTGAATCATCCGCCAAAGTAGCCTGCCAGCGTCGGAACAATTTTCCTCAAAATCCGCTCCAGAAGCGGTTTTGAGGGCATTTTCAGCCTCATTTTTGTCTTGGATCGAGTTGTCACTGTTTGGTGGTAGTATGGTTGAACTATAACGAGATGAGGCTGATTTCATTTCTCGGTAAGTTGGCAGTTTACAGGGACTATCGTCGAGCAAACAGTGGGAACGGTCTTGTTTTAACCAATCAACAAGAGCGTTATTTTTCAGGCTTTTAGCGTGCGATTGAGCCTTTTTACCGAGCCGTATCCGGAAAAAAGCGTCCGCCAAGTCTGACTTACCCTCAAGTCCCCAAGCCGCAACCCGGTCATACTGCGAGAGTAAGACCGTAAAGCGGCGAGCTTTACGTCCTCTTCTCGCATGACGCTCTAACCATTCCCCCGATGACGGGACTTTAGAAACTAATTCCGGGTATTCCTCAACGATAATTACCCTTTCTGTACCTTCTAGGGCACCGTCACCGCGTTCGTTGCGGGTCTTCATTTGGTTGGATAAATCCTCCAAATCTTCGAGCATCCCGCGCTCGATAGCCGCCCAATTTTCACCTTTGCCTACCACCATCAGACCTAGCCAGTCGGTCGGTGTGCCTTCACATTCGTATACTTTCACACGTCCACCGACGCTGTAAGCGAAGTACTGGGCGATGGTTGATTTACCAGTTCCCATCTCGCCAATCACCATTACTTGCTTGCCTTCAGTGGCGGCAACGATATCGGTGATGATGTCAAACTCTTCTGTAACAGTAGTCGCAGACACATCAATGATGTTTTGGACGGCTGCACCCATGTAAGGCAGTTGGTCATACACTTTCAACAATTGCAGTGTGGTTTGACGTGTCATTTCCGCTACATTGATTGTCATTTTACAGACGGCTGTCACGCCGTATAAGCCAAACAACCAACCCGATAAAATGACTCTCCCGGTTCCCCAAAAAGCATATTTGGCGATTTCTTTGGGGGATGGGAGGCGCATTGGGACCCAATAATTATCTGCCAATTTCCTCATCCTCCTTAATCTTCTCGATTGACACGAAACCGTGAGCATCTTGAAAATCGCAGACACTAGAAGAGCTATTTTCCAGCAAATTCACTTGATCAGGAAAATAATATTCCGCTTCTATTTTGCTAAAGTTGATACTGCGGTCTTCTCCGTCATCAGTAAATTTTATTTGATACCTGTTGTCTGCCATCGTCGCTTCAACTAGCCTCCTTATTTACCGACTTTTGTAAGCGCTGAACCGTCTCTTTTCCTTTCTCTACGTTGGTTTTCAGTTCGTTGAGGTAAGCTTCTTTTTCAGCAATACGTTCGTCAAGCGCTTTTTCTTTAGCGTCAAGTCGCTCACTAATTTCTCTCAATTCTTTATCGTCGAACACATTTGAAAGCCAATTAAACATGCCTTGCCCTCCTATCTGCCATAAAGTACCCCCTCTTTAAATACCCGAAAGTCGGAGTTACACTGAACGAGTGCCGTCTGTAACTCAGCATTTTTAATGTGAAGCCAGATGGCGACGCCGAGCGCCGCCACTCCCAAGAATATTGGGGTGGGGTCGCTCTCTTTCATTCCTTGCCTCCAGACTGAAGATAGGGCAAGACTTGCTTGATGATTTCCTGGTCTTGGGGTGTGCGTCCCAAGTCGGGTTTCCCGGCTTCATCGCTGGCGATGATGACAGCAGCTTTATAGGTCAAATCTTCGGGTACACCGCTTTCTTCGCAGGCTCTTAAAGTTGCACCGTAAAGATTTGCGTCAAAAGGTTTACTCATCGCTACCACCTTTACACTTAGCTGCATCCAGTATAATTGTCCGTTGCTCTTCTGTAAGATTGGCATTGCCGTTGCAAGGCACGGCTTCTAACTCTAAATGAGTCCCCAGGCGGTAAAGAGCATCGTTTTCAGCCTCTTTAGTGGTGGCTGACTCGTAAAATTTGATTTGTCTTTCGACGTACTTATCTGTCATTATTGGAGAATTCCTAATGTGAAATTATGGAATACAGAGCCTGGAAAGGGGTAGTTAATCCGTCCGGGCTTCTGTTTTTGGTAATACGTAGTTGATAGAGGAAGCGCGGTATACCCGCCCGCCGTTAGTTTGAAAAACTTTACGGTCAGAGATGCGGATCGCTTTTGACCGGGAGACTTTCACCATTAAAGAAGCCGCGTCTGGAGACATGCAGAAAAATTCGTAGTTATCGAGCGAGGAGAACTCAGTTGGAGTCTTATCACACAGCACTTTATAAGTGGCTTCTATCATGTCATTGACACTGGAGACAGAGGGTAAACCCGCTAAATAGCGAGGCTTACGAGGTGCTTTCGTCTTAGTTTCTTTGGTGTTTGTTGCGTTTATCCCGTTGGTATGGGTGGTTATTTCGGTCATTGTTGTGTTAATTTATTGCCTGTTATTGGATTGATAAAATGCTCAAGCTTTGCTCACTGTCTGGGTTGTAGGTGCTTTCAATTCCCCTTGCAATATGTGCAAGCGCTCAATCAAGGTTTTGGTTGATTCCATTTTCATTGCCATAATGATGATGTCTCTAAAAATATTGTTAACGCCAGGGCTTCAGTGAAGCCCTTCTTTTTTATCTCCCTCCAGTTGTTGATTAATTTGCCAAGATGTTGCTGTCATAAATTCCCAGAAAAATTTACTTAATGGCGATCACTCCTTTTTTATTGGGGATTGGGGGTTGGGCGTTGGGCGTCTTTGCACCGATTAACCGCTAGCAGGTCTTTGGGTTGCGCTTCAGTAGCTGGCAGGCTGCTATCTCTGTCTGTTTGCGGGGGGGGGTGAGGGTTGCAAAAATAGTTGTTTACGCATACAACTAAATATAGTCTAGTAGTAGGCGCACAAAAAGTAAAGATAGTATGCGGATACAATAGGGGGTAGTAGGTGGACACAACGAATGAGAAAACCATTGCACGGTCAACGCAAGCTCAAATTGAATCTGTCGATATCGCCAGAGGGAATGGAATTATTGGAAGAGAAAGCGAATATTCTGGGGGTCAGCAAGAGCGAAATGCTGGAACGAATAGCCCGGAATCAAGTATCTTCGGTATTGGAGCAACAGTTACTGGGGGAATGCTCGACCATCTAATCGACGATCACCTCGACGAGATGGTAGCCAAAGAAGATGAGGCTAAACGCATAGCGGCTCAGGCTAAACGTGTAAAGGCTGACTTGGAACGGCTTAAAGTTAGAATCCAAGAACTTAAAGCCCTTCGTGAAGAGTTAAACAAACAATCCGAGCAAAACGAATAAAACCGTCCCGCCTCATGAGGCGGGACGGTTTTTCAATGGGCTATTACCTGCTGTCAGATCGCAAGGGGTTATTATCTTTGTTGCCGAAACTCATCTAATGGTGACAGTTCTTTTAACGGCACAACTTCTTCCGGTTCAATCTCCTTGATGAGTTCAGCCTCTTGCTCGATTTCTTCCTCGTCGGGAATAAACTCTAAAGAAATCCTAACTCTACCTTCCTTCCACTGCCCGTTACCAACTTTTAACACACGGCATCTTATCCCATCCCCCTTCCAAACTTGAGCCGCAATGTTAGCTCTGTTTTCTACAAACTCAGCTAATTTGTTCCCCGCCTCCTCAACCGTAAAAGTTGAAGCCCCAAGAAAGCTAAGGTTTTTCTGAACAGTTACCACATCGTCTTTGTCTAAATTCACAATTAAATCCTCAGTTAACGCCATTTCCAGGTTGCCACCTGGTACTAATAGCGTTCCCTCTTGTAACCAAAAAGCGATCGCGCTCATCGATGACTTCCTGGATGCTACCAATTAAAAAGCGATCGCACTCCTGGGAACGGAGAGAATGCGATCGCCAAAGAATATTTCCCGTAATTGCATCTACTAGTTCAAATGTACTTCAACAAAATGAAACTTCCCGAAAACTTTAAGCGATCGCACCTCCTGTTAAGAATTTGGCTTTGGGCGGCAGTGCGATCGACCGAGTTTCACAATTGCCAACTGTGCCTTCAATCTCCACTGATAGAAGTAAAGTTACCAGAAAATACTTGTCGTTACGGGTATTTACAGTTTGAAATCACTATCAATCGTCCGATGCTGATGATAGTCACTCCTTGGGAAGTTTGCCTAGATTTCGCTCATGCCAGAAAACAAGTAGGCGAAATTATCGATCTCCATCCTGTTAACGATGTCCCTTTTTAAACATGAGCAACCAACTACTATCAAGCTATTTAACGACAGAAAAAAAAGCGGTCGTTATAACCCGCTTTTTCGTTATTAACAATTACAAACAACAGGGAGGTGAAGAATGAATATGTCAACGACCCTATCATTTGATACCTTTAATGATAGTCTACCACCCTTTAATGCAGAAGCGGAAGAATCAATACTGGGCGGGATACTTCTTGATGAAAATGCCATTCACCGGATTAAGGAAACGTTAAAGCCAGAGCATTTTTATCTTGACTCCCACAAAACTATTTATAGGGCTTGCTTAAAGCTTGCTGATAAAGACAAGAAAATTCAAATTCCCGTTGTTGAGTCTTATTTGAGAGATAACGACCTTTTATCAGGGATTGGCGGGAGGAACAAAATCGCCGCTTTGCTCGATAGAACCGTCTCTACAGTTAACATCGATGGGTTGTCAGAACTAGTTATCGATAAAGCTATTCGCCGTGGTGTAATAAAAATTGGTAGCGAAATAGCAAAACTAGGATACTCAGTGAACAACGAAATATCAGAAATAATGGCGGCGCTTGAAAAACAAACCCGCTCGATAATTGAAACCTCACGTTATCAAACTAAAGAGCAAGCTCAACGTGCAAGACACGACCAAATGCTCAAAGATTTGACAGAGATTAATACGACCTGTGGAGAACCTTCTTATCGATTCTATAAAATAAAAGACTTGGCTGACAAGTATGAAGTTTCTATGAAGTTTCTAGAAACTCTCTACTTAAAATCTCTAGCTTCTCAATGCAGCAAGTTGCTGACTTATGAAGAGTTAAAAGAGATAGCTGGAGGTACAATCCGCGAATGGTTACTTAACGGGTTAGTTCCAAAAAAATCTACTATCTGCTTAGTTGCGGACGGCGGCGTGGGGAAGACAAAGTACGCCTACTCTCTAGCCAAATTGTTAATAGAAGGGAAACCATTGGGGATTTTTCAACCGACTGGCGAGAAACGAAAAATATTGTTCTGCCAAGGCGATGAAACCGAATTGGATATGTACCAAGCATTAGAGACTCTTGGATATTCAGAAGGGGATGTTGGAAAGTACGTAAAAATCTGTATTGGCTGGACTTTTGAAAACATGCCCATCTTGATCCAAGAATTGCAAGATGAAAACTTTAAGCCAGATTTTGTTGTTATCGACAGCCTTTCGTCAGCCAACCGCCTATCAATTTTTAGAGAAGGAGAAATGGAGTACGCCCGCCCGTTGTTGGAATTGGCGGCGCTAGCTACAAAATACAACTGTACGTTTTTGGTAATTCATCACACCAACAAGGCAGGGGACACCAGAGGATCTACAGCAATCCGAAATTCGGTTAGCGAATTCTGGAAACTCACGCAGCCTACAGACTCGCAATCGACTAAAGGAGATCGGATTCTAGAAATTGATAAATCTAGGTCAAGGTCTTGCAAGAAAAAGTATCGGCTATTTTTCAACTCTGAAGATTTAAGCTTCAGTTTTTTGGGAGAAGAAATAGACCAACACAGCAACAACTCAGAAAGTGCTTTAAAGCAAAAAATCTTAGGCTTCTTCAATACCAACCGAAACAAAAAATATACCGCGCTAGAAGTTGCTCGCGAATTAGGCACTAATTATGGACACACCCGGAACTCTTTGTCAGAGTTAAAATCTGACGGATTACTGAGTCTGATTTTAACTCCTGGTAAAGCCAATCAATATTTCCTCAGTTTTGAGGGGGGTACAGCGCCTACGGAGAAGCCTGTTATTAATGTTTCACCAGAGTCGCTGCACAACCGAGGGGTGCAGCGCAATCAGCAGGGGGTGCAGCATAATCAGCCCCCTGGTGCACCGGGGGGGTGCAGCGCTGAAACAACCATATATCAAGATTCTGCCTCGCTGCACCACCTGCACCCCCAAAACGCAATTTTTTCCAGCCCCTCAACCGATTTTGAAAATAAAACTTCTGGGGGTGCAGTGTTCTCCAAATCCCCAGAACTCATTAAAAACAATGGTTCTAGCGCTGCACCAGGCGCTGCACCACTAGATGCAGGTGGTGCAGCGCCTGATGAGCGCGTAAATACGCAACCAAGAGCAACTAATAATACTGTCGAAAATCTTTGTCCTCGCACCGGCTTACCACTTCCTCAGCCCTTTGAGGTGAAAGTTGAAAGCGTTCTGGGAACTTCTATTTGCCTTGTTACTCCCCAAAAACTCCGCAAGAAAGATGGAAGGATGGAATGTCGATTTGAATTTGAGTTTGCAAACGGCGCCACCACCAAAAAATCCTGGGCACTGAGCAAGAAAGAACAGGCGACCGAAATTGCAACCAAAGAAATTAACGATCGCATGAAGGATGCAATCAAACATTCATCGCGGCGTTACAGCGTATATCAAATAGTTGGTGAAATGTTAAATCCTGAAGAAATCTGGGTTGAGGGATGCCAATGTGTCGAAGTACCGGAGCATCCGGTAAATAGCTGGTGGGTTTTTAGAACTCCGGCGGGCGATCGCATCCAAGTTGCTGGAGACAACGAATTTAAACTAGAAACATGATCTGTGATGCCTGTCCCTCAACCGCCATCAGTTATGATCCAGCAGCAGAAATGTACACCTGCCAAGCCTGTGGACACAAGTGGTTTCCCGACGACTATGACGACTTAATTGAAGACGACGACTTTGATATTGAGTTTGACTGCGGCTTTCAGCCTGGGTTTGGTTGCCTTTATGCAGGTAGCGAAGACTGTGATTTTGAATGTCCCTATCGCGACAAACTACATCGGCATCCAGATTACCCAGACGTGGGGTTAAGCGATTTTTGAAGCGCACAAGTTAACAATGCATTCCAAAACCTTTACAATACGGTCGTTTTCAGCTAAAACGAACTTGTTACATACAAAACCTTAGGTGGCGATTTCAACCTTCAACAAAGCGAAAACTATTGTCAAATCCCTTAGCTTTGGCACGGGACAAACGATAGTCCCTATCTTTTCAAACAATCTTACCGGCGACTATCCCGGTCAAATTGTCAGCGTCAACGCTTTCGTAAAGAACTTAAAGGCACATGCCAAAATTAGCAGCCTTGCACCCGTAAAACTACCAAACTTTACTTTGGAAGATTCAGAAACCGATAAGCTTTATAAAACCCTAGATATTGAATGGGGTAGCGCAAGAAAACAACTAAACCTTTACATCTCTGACAACCAAACAGACTGGTATCAGGTAGGAGCTATTAGCTTATTAAATCCTTCAGGATACCCCTACAGAATCTACAATCTCATGGATTTAATTACTGATAATCTGGCTATTGAATTAGGAGACAATGGGCGTATCGGTGTCCAAGTTCAAGATGTGGGTTATGGTGCTTTACAGGCTGGAGATAGCATTACGATCCACGGTTCTTATGTGCAAGAAATTGCGGTTGATAGCGATAGCGCTACACTTCACACTACTAATGATTTCGAGGAAATAATTGATATAGAAAGTACCATTGTCTTGCTTGCTAATCCACTGAGAAAGTATGTAGCTTTTACCAATAATGGCAACCATCCCATTTATTTAAACTTAGGGGATACGGCAACCCTAGGGCAGGGGATTTATTTGACACCTGCGGGAAGTTTTGATTTTGACAAGCCCTATTTTGGCGCTATCTCTGCAATTGCAGAGGGTGACATTTCCTCTGCCTCTGGCATATAATGCACATAATTTACTTTTAACTAAAATGCCAATTTCTAACCCGAACACCAACAATTCTATTTTTATCCCAAGCCCGGAATTTTTATTTGCGGCTTCTATTGATGTAACAGTCAATAAAACAACGTCCGTTTCGATAATAACTGAAAACGTGGGAAGGAGAGGTTTGACAATTTTTAATGCTCATTCTTCTACCGTTTATATTGACACAACATCTCATGATGATAAGCTCACTTTTATGTTTTCCCTTGCCCCAGGTGCATTTTATGAGATGCCGCATCCCGCATTGCATAGTACCTTATATGCTATTACTGAACTGGGTAGCGGTAAGCTTTTTATAAGAGAAATTCGTGTACTTACTGCGGATTAATTTACATATATATTGTGCGTAAAGCACTTAAAACAGACTTCCCTCTAACAGATTATGCCTATCTCTAAACCTACTAAAATTGAAAAGATTGTTGATATTGAAGGCTTGCAAGCGGCACTGGATACCAAGTCTCCCACGTCACACACTCATGCGATCGCACTAATCCAAGGCTTGCAAGCGGCGTTGGATGCAAAGTCTCC
>NZ_JAOWRF010000302.1:10209-17690 GCF_025753815.1 Plectonema radiosum NIES-515
CACACTCATGCGATCGCATTAATTGAGGGACTGCAAGCGGCGTTGGATGCAAAGTCTCCCACGTCACACACTCATGCGATCGCACTAATCCAAGGTTTGCAAGCAGCATTGGATGCAAAGTCTCCGACATCGCACACTCATGCGATATCGGAGATTTCTGGATTACAAGCAGCCCTTGACAATAAAACTTCAGCTTCACCAGGTGCGTGGCAAGAATTGCCTTTAGCCTCTGGTTGGTCTTTGTATGCGACTGGTTTTGCAAGCCCTCAATGTCGAAAACTTGTAGGCGACTTGATCGAAATCAAGGGAGTCATCAAAAAGTCAACAGCTTTAGTTACAAATGAAATAATTGCAACTTTGCCAATAGGATATAGACCGCTGGAAATAATGCTGGTAACGACCTTTGCAAGTGGAGGAACGTCTAGACTCCAAATTGAACCAAATGGTGCTATTAAGCTTCTAAGTGGTAACTCTGGGGGAGTTGGTCTTGGTTTTATCTTTGGGTTAAATTGATTGTGAACGAGCAGTGCTAAAGAATCCCTTTGAACGCATATTTGAACTTATTAATGACCCAGATGATTTTAAAATGCCTTACAAAATCTACGGAAAAATTGATTTAGAAATAATCACATATAAATACAATCGATTGACTAATAAACCTAAATCATATTTACACGTAAGATTTTGAAAATGGTAAGACAACGTTTTCAGGACTATTTTTTTACTGAAACCAATCCCTTTATTCCGAAAAACAATCCTAACTTAAAACCCCCTACCGGTAGCGTCCCCTTATTTAACAATCCTTTTACCAAACAACCTATATTTCCAGCTATAAAAGCAAGCACAGACATTAAATTTCAAGATTTGGAATTTGGAGGTGAACCAACTCATTTTGAGTATCAACAAGATCAATGCGGATTTGTAATCCGTGCTTTTGGCGGACACGGCGGGATTATTGGCAAGTTTGATGTCAGTCTTTCTTATAGAGATCCGGCTTGTCACCCTGCGCTACCAGAGCCACCAGATCCACCCGTGCCAAATGTAAATATAGAAAAACCTTCCCAATTCCCCCTTAAAGAATCTAACGCCAAGTCATTATGTATCACATATAGAGAAATCTATAATTCGTATAATGAAGGAACTGGCATAGGCGGTACTGGGATAGAGGCAAGCAAACGTAAAATAAAACTTATCGAGGCACAGTATCCGTATACCGGAGATTACAAGGACGACTATAGAGGTAAACCAGAAGGTTATGCATTGTTCCAAGTTACTGCTAGCTACACCGCAGATGGTTACGCCATCGGATATCTAAAACAAAAAGATATAGATGCATGGAAAGAGCGGGGGTGGACAATTTCAGGAGATCCTTATGACGGAAACTCGCAATGGAAAATTATTGAAAACCAAAAACTTACTTTCTATAAATTTAATACAAAATGGAAAATTGTATTTGAAAAAAATGAATTCTTATATCCGGGGATTAGTGGCTATTTTCAATTTTACGAAGATTTTATGGAAGATATCAAAAACAGCCGAGATATCTTTAGCATTGACGTAGTAGAAAAACAAGGTTTCACACGGGATAAAAGTAACTTCCCCCTTTATATTCCTAGTCTTTTTTATCCAAGAACAGTGGAGATCATTGGAGAAGTAAATGATTTTTATGGTGTAAATTATATTTATAATAAAAAACGGATTTATGCCTTAGAAACTGCAATGAAGTACGCTGTAATTTTTGGCAACTTTCGCGCTCCAGAAATACAAACACCCCCACCCCCACCCCCACCTATGTCATGCTGTCCCAATGTTCAACAAAACGACCAACTGCTAAAGTTAATTCTTAAAAAAATTGGTTCTACTCATTTACCCGCTACAGTTCCGAAAGTTCTTACAGACCAAAAAAAAGGAACCATAAAAGTTGAGAGCTTGACTGAATTTATTGCTTACACTATTAAGCAGATGGACGCTTTATGTGGACGCTATCCGATTGATATTGAGATAGAAGATGCTGATTTAACTAAAGAAGGTAATCAAACTAAAAAGCTTAAACTACCAAATGTTGCTGAAACATTGGCAGAAATAATGGGGCTGTTGCTAGTACTTCGTTCAGAAAGCGATGCAACCCTTAATGCGACAATTCGAGCTTTAACTGAAGCGGGTAGTAGTAAACAGATGGCTTTCTTAGCTTATGAGTATGCAAAGGCTAATGCTGAATTCTTAGGATACAAAGGAGAACAGATAGAGCGTAAAATCCCTTTCGCTTTCAAGCCCGGAGAGTCACGGCTAGATAAAATGTTGCAAGAAGGGGAAATCTCGGTTAGAGGATGGGAGAATGAGGACAAAGACGACTTTAACGATTTAATAGCACCCCTGTTAGAATTGGCTGCAATGTGGAAGGTTGCTAATTTTAGAAAAATAGGAACCGCAGATCCAAAAGAGTCTATTAAAAACTTCCTTCAAAACGCTGCTAAGTTCTCAGAAACTATTGATGCGGGGATACTACTTGAAAAAATCAAAAAATATAAAGCTCAAGATGATAAAGATAAAGACCCTAAAGATTTAGCTGACGAATGGGATAAATTCGTCGAGGAAGTTGAAAAAGGATTTATCTCTCAGCCAGGAGTTATAGATAAAGAGAAACCTTACGGGAAGCCTTTAGATGAACGTCCAAAAATTCGCGATATCAGTAAAGATACTTCCAAGTAGAAATATTGCTAATTATGAGGTAAAAAAGGTTAATGCTTTTTAGTCAAACCTTATGGGATTAGCTGATATTACTTTTGAAATTTTAGAGTCAGTAGCAGTTCGCAAAGCTCTTAATAAAACAGGCAAGAGAATTTTTAAAACTTCTTTTGAGGATAAACAGACAGATGACAAGGGAGGTATTTTAGGCTGGGTTTGGAATAGTGCTAAACGGTTGACTGGATTTATTTTTCAAAGTGTAGGAAACTTCCTGAGTTTTTCTTTAACTAGTCTTTGGGGCTTTTTTACAAGTACACTGCAATATCTTTGGAATTTTAACTGGAATATTACTGATAAAGAAATTGATACCCAAATTCAAGCGAAG
Source organism: Plectonema radiosum NIES-515 (assembly GCF_025753815.1). Classification (GTDB taxonomy): domain Bacteria; phylum Cyanobacteriota; class Cyanobacteriia; order Cyanobacteriales; family Nostocaceae; genus Hassallia; species Hassallia radiosum_A. The sequence goes on from NZ_JAOWRF010000302.1 coordinate 13,280, forward strand.
TGGGATGCTCTGGGCAGTATGCTAGGTGGTACGTTGGGGAGCTTTGTAGGTTATTTGGGTTGTGGGGTGTTGCCTGCTGCAACGATTTTCGCTTTCAACGAGCCTTTAGGCGCTCATATTATGGCGAATGTTAGTGAAGAATTAGTAGATGAATTCTCAGAGAATTTAGGTTCTCTTATTAGATATACTTTTGTGTCTGGTACTCAAGCTTTAATACTGTCTTCTTTTAAAAATGCTCGTAAATTCATTAAATCTAATCAGGCGTTAGCTCAAAGTCTTTTTGGGGGAGATACCAGTAAAATTATAAAGGCGTGGGGGGCGGAAGACTCTAAGCCTTGGTCGTTTGCCTTGAAACTTGAAGAAACAGTTGAAGCTATTCCTAATACTTTTGTTCGCAACTTTGTAGAAGAATTTTTAGAAGAATCCTGGGAGGGATGTGTTGAAGCGGGATATGTAGTTGCTAATTCAATTGACAGTTATATGGCGGCTGAAAAATTCAAACAGCAGCAATTACCCATTTTTGGAAAGGATAAATATGTTGAAGTTCTGCCAAACAGAGAGAATAAAGAAGAAAAAATTATCTTAGCAGGGTCTACCGAATTATTGAAACCTATAATTGTGCAGACACTTGCTAGTCATCAATTGATGGGGAATAAAGATATAGGGACGGTTTACAATTTCACTCCCGAAAAAGTTCAGAATATACGAAGTTATCAGCCACAGGTAGAAATAAAGTTTTTACAGCTTTACGCAGAGAAAGAAAAAGACAAAGAGCAATTAAAAGGACAAATAAGCTTTAGATTAACAGATAAAAAAGCAGAAACTATTACAAACGAAGATATTTTGACTCTTGCTCAAAAAATTAAAGCTAAATTTGCGACACCTCCTTTCGTTTGGAAAAAAGGAAAGTTATTAGTCAGTTATTCTGATTGGAGCAAAGGATATCAATTTCAGCTTTTAGTAGCCAGTAAAAATGAAGCCAAACGCATTATAGAGCAAGTCCTTGATTTGCAAGGGCACTCCCCCCAATGGGAATTTATGAATGTTGTTCAAAACGAAGCACCTGAAAAAAGTTTTGATGAAACTCCTAAAAATAAAATAATTTTAGGGAAAGAGGAAAAGCAACCAACTAAACGCCGTGAAGGAAATGTACGGTTTCAGTATGCTCAAATTTTCTTATGTGGTCGAGAGAAACCGATAACTTTATGCGATTTAAGCCATCGTTGGCGAGATCCAATAGTTAAGGTTGATAAAGATAAAAATTGATTTAATCCAAATTACTTGTCAAAGGCTAGCCTCCAACAAGTAATTTGGAACCAGACATATTGCTGTACGGGCGTTACAGCCCCTTGACGGGTAAAAAAAAATAGAGCATGGTATAAAAAAGCTATTTATCCAAAAAATACCGTGGATCTAACAATCGCAGAAATCGCCGCTCAAATTCCTACTGATGATCCTGTGAAAGCTTGGTGGACTGACGCAGCAGCATTGCCGGTAAACACGACTACTAGCGAATTCCTTATCAAGACACTAAAAGCTGCTAGCGATGCCCAACGAGTTAAAAATACAAACTTACCTGCTGGTAGTCGAATTAGCGGCTATCCTGCCCCTGTCAATAGCGGCGTCACTACTGACGCTGCAACAGGTGTATTGTCTTTTGTTACTACGTATTCAGTTAGTTCTAGAGTGCTTGTGAACCTTGACATTGCAGTATCTCCTTTAGCTTAATAATCGCTGAAAAAGAGTATAAAATATGCCAACTGCAAGTTTGGGAAGGATTTATTTCCCCATAACTCGAAAAACTGGCGCTGACGCCGGTAGAAGCAATCCCGATCCCTCAGGGGTTTTTTCTTGCAACATGAATGCTGCAAGGTTCTTAGATATCAATGACAAAGCGATCGCTTTACCTGTCATGGTAAGAGAGCGCAAAGCTGGAAAGCGTTCGATAACTTTAGCTGACGGCACTACAATTACCGCAACTCAAGCAGGTACGGAAATTGCAACAACCGAAATAGTTTTACCTGTATCTGGACGTGGCTCGCGAACTGTCATTTTAAAAACTGGCAAGTTAATTGCGGATAGTCAACGTCTTAAAGGCAAGACTACGGCATATCACACTATTAGCTTTCGCTTTCCCAGTTTTGTTACAGTGCTTGGGATTTGTGAAGCATTAGGGGAACTTATACCCGCAAGTAAAATCAAGAATCCTCCAACTGCTACGGATGTCTGGGGACACTTCACGATAAAAGGTGGGCGTAGATATCCTATTATGTTGGGCACAGACGCTGAAACCTCGACTGATTACAGTGTGTCTGAAACAGCGGCTGAAATGGCTGCTTTGGTAGTGCAAGGGGCTGCGAAGAAAATGAGACAAGCAGCTGGAGGGGAGGCTCCTGGTTAGTGCTTGACCTAAATAATTCTGCTCTGTGGAATTTAATTTGGTCAGCTAACGTTCAATCGGAATTGGTTCCCCACAAGCCTAGTAGATATTTACCAATTCCACCTGTAGAAGTTCCTTTTCTGTTAGATACTCATGTCATCGCGGTGTTGCTGACAAGTTCCACGGCACCGCCGACATGGAAGTTTGCGGCTTTTTTGAATCAAAAAATTGCCACTGGAATTATTGTCGGTGGTTTAAATGAGACTCAAGCGTATCAAGAGAAAATTTGGCTTAACCGGATTAGTTTAGTGATCCTTCCTAAACTAACTACAACATATTCACTTAACTTTAATATCCCTTACTGGTTTTACGACATGAGTCTAAAACTGTGGGTTTACAACGGTGAAGAAAATATTTATCCTCCGACTAATGATTTCCTAGAAGAAATTAAAGACAGATTACAAGAGATTGATAGAAAGCTTGAGCGAATACGCAGAGAATAAATTTTCGCTTTTTTTTAACATGAAAGAATTAAACATACAGACTTTAATCGCATTAGGAGCTTTTCTCCTGGCTTTGTTAACTAATGTTTTTGGCGTGGTAGTTTGGTATGCGGTCTGGTACGCAAACTCGGAAAAAAAGAAGTATGCAGCAGAACGCGATTTTAATCATTTAAAAAATAACCAAATTGAAATTTCTGGTGGAATTGCAGAGATAGCGAAAGACCTTGATGGTCGTTTTGACGATTTGGATAAGCGTTTAAATTCACAAGACCATGATTTGTTAGAAATAAAAACTTACTTAAACATTCACGTTAAACAAGAGTAAATATGGCTGATTTTCCTTCTTTCGGTAACGCCAATCGTGGAGCGCCTCCTACTCAAAGAGATAATGCTCCTAATATTCAATTCGCAGTTAATGTAAATAATCATGCTAATTCTCTAAAAACTGCGGTTATCGGAATATCAATTACTAATCTTAAAACTGAATTAGTGGTAACAACTCTTGAAAGGATTTTTGCTTACACACTAGAAAGTGCGAACAATGATTTGAATCTATCTCCCACTTTAGAAGAAATTGTTGTTCCAACTATTCATTTTGAGGTTGATATTAACAAAACATTAACTCAGGGTCTCGACTCCTCTAACCATTTGCCAGTACATACAACCTTGAAAACAGCTAACATCGACATTTTAATTGAAAATCTAGCAATTTCTTTACTTGCTTCTGCCTTACAAAGAATTAAAACTTACATGGCGGCAGCTGTGGCTGCTGATTTAAACCCATAATGTTAGCTACTAAAATTATTCAGTACATGAAGGCTAAAAACTACGTGGTTTTTAGTGGGGAGAAAAACTTTAATATTGTTTACGTTGAGGGCATGAATGAAGATAGCACCCTCAACAACGACACCCCCAACCAATTTAACGATCGCCGCATAATCATTGAATTCGTGGACGGTATCCCCAAAATCATCAACCACTGGCAGGCGACCACCGAACCGGGCAATTACTACACCTACAATCCGATGAATCCAGCGGGGGCTGCGCGAATTGCTTTTGGGCAATATCAAGCCTGGAAAGTCGGCATACATGGGAACTCAGAACCGCATGAAGCGCTAGTTCAGTTTTTGCCAATTACAGTCCACCGCGATTTTAACAAGGACTTTAAGCGCACTGGAGACAAGCTAGACACGGGACTATTTGGCGTAAACCAACATTGGGGATACGACGCACCAATAGCAAATATCAAAAACACTAGCGCCGGTTGTTTAGTCGGTCGTCGGCGTGAGGGACATCGCGAATTTATGCAATTAGTCAAATCAGATCTCCGCTATCAAAACAGCGAAGATTACATATTTTATACAACGGTCATCGCCGGCGACGACCTAATTAAAAGCTAGATTAGTCAATATTTAGTCAAAAAATAAAGCTAAAAATAATAAACCTATTACCAGTAGGGGATAAAGGTGCGTTTTCTTTGGGACTGAAAATCCTCGTGTCACCGGTTCAAATCCGGTTCCTGGCATAA
>NZ_JAOWRF010000358.1 GCF_025753815.1 Plectonema radiosum NIES-515
GAGACAAGGGAGTGGGGGGAGACAAGGGAGTGGGGGGAGACAAGGGAGAAGAAAATTTATCTTGTCATCCTTGTCCCCTTGTCCTCCTTGTCCTCCTTGTCCTCCTTGTCCTCCTTGTCCCCTTGTCCCCTTGTCCCCTTGTCTTACTTCTGTTCTGCTGGTAAAATCTTGTTTTGAATCCAACCCATGAGTTTATCTAGCACCAGACCGACAACGCCGATATAAACTAGAGCCAAAATAACTTCACTTACATTGTTATTTTGATAAGCATTCCAGATGAAAAAGCCAATCCCGACAATACCGGACATCACGATTTCGGCTGCAATAATCGCTAACCAAGCCAAACCGATCGCTATTCTCAATCCGGTAAAAATATAAGGTAAAGCCGATGGAATTAAAATGTTTGTGAAATATTCTTTGCGGCTAAGTTGCAGAACTTTTGCGACGTTGTTGTAATCTTGGGGAATTTGAGTTACACCGACAGCAGTGTTAATTAAAATGGGCCAAATTGCGGTGATGAAAATTACGAATAAAGCAGCAGGTTCGTTTTGTCGCAAAGCTGCTAACGAAATCGGCACCCAAGCCAAAGGTGGTACAGTCCGCAGTAGCTGAAAGATGGGATCTAAAGCTTTGGACATTGTTTGATTAACACCGATCAAAACGCCCAAACCAATACCAACAATTGCCGCTAAGGTATAGCTAATCGCAACTCTTTTTAAACTGGCTAAAATCTGCCAAAACAAGCCCTTATCGATTCCACCGTTATCATAAAATGGCCAGAAAATCAATATCCAAGTATCTTGTACAACCTGTATCGGACCCGGTAAAGTTGCGCCAGGAATAAAAGCAAATAATTGCCAGATAATTAAAAAGATAGCGATCGCAGTAGCCGGAGGTATCAGGTTAGGTAATTGTTTTTTCAACCGAGATACAAAGCTATTATCTAACGTTGCACCAGCCGGACGTTTTTGAGCTATTGTCATTGTCTGTATTCTCCTCTTAATTTCTTTCTTTCTTTCTTATAGTCTGCGTAGGCAGACTTCGTTTGTATAGCCGCGACTTCCAGTCGTCCGGGCTATTATTTCCCTAAACACTAACCTTCTTAATCTTCAAACTTCTGAGATATTCTTCTGGCTTCTCAGGGTCAAACTTAACCCCGTCAAAAAATTCTTCCACCCCACGGGAAGTACTTGTGGGAATATCAGCAGCGGCAATTCCAGCTTCTTTTGCAGCTTCTTTCCAAATATCTTCGCGATTTACTTTATCGATTAATGCTTTAGCTTTCGTCAAGTAATCTTTTGGCAAAAATCCCCAACGAACATTTTCAGTAATAAACCATAAATCATGACTCTTATAGGGATAAGAAACACTACCTTTTTCATCTTTCCAATAGTAAGCCGCCATTGATTTATCATCAATTTTGCGACCATCGCCCATGTCATACTTACCTTGGAATGGTTCTATCAAAATTTCCGCAGGAAGATTAAAATAATTTCTGCTACCGAGAATTTGAGACGCTTCTTTCCGGTTATCAAAATTATCTAACCATTGTTGAGCCGCCATAATTCCTTTTAAAATTGCTTTGGTTGCTTTAGGATTTTTGTCAACCCACTCGCCTTTCATGGCAAAGTATTCTTCGGGGTGATTCTTCCAAATTTCTGCGGTTAATGCTGCCATAAAGCCAATTTTGTCTTTAACAAGACGATTGGGCCAAGGATCACCCGTACTAAAGGCATCCATCGTTCCAGTCTTCATGTTGGCAACAGTTTGGGCTGCCGGTACTGTCAGCAATTTGACATCTGCATCCGGATCTAAACCGCCGGCAGCTAACCAGTAACGAATCCACAAATCTTGGTTGACATGGGGAAAGGTAAATGCTGCGGTGAAAGGTGTTGAAGATTTGAGTTTGGTAAATAAAGACTTAGCGCCGGTAAGTTGCAAACTAATACCTTTGCCTAGGTGCTTGTTAGCGATCGCAATTGCATTCCCATGTGTAACTAATTGACACAACACATACATAGGAATTTTTTTATTACCTTTGGTAATTAAACCTTCGCTAATTAAATGCGGCATTGGCATTTGCCATTGTCCACCATCAATCCCACCACCTGCTGAACCAATTTCTACATTGTCCCGTGCTGCACCCCAAGAAGCTTGTTTGGCAAGGTCAACATTCGTCATGCCATACTTCGCAAAAAAGCCTTTTTCTTTGGCAATAATTAACGGAGCAGCTTCGACAATTGGAATATATCCTAACTTAACTGTAGTCGTTTCTGGTGTTTGGTCTGGAGTTAAATTGGCAACAGGTTGAGCCGCTGGCTGTGCTTCTACACTTTTACCTGTAATGCTTGCGGGGGGATTTCCCAAACAGCCTTTGAGGAATACAGCACCCGCAGAGGCTCCCGCTGTTAATATAAATTTGCGGCGAGAAAATTGATTAAAAAAATCCGTCATATATATCTCCTTCAGTGGGAACTTTCTTCTTTTTAAGTACGACAATTTAAGCAGAGAAACAATCTTATGTTTCTGGGATTTTCAATGGCAATTTTCAGCTATAACTAATAAGCATATCTGCGCTTTTTCCAGTAGAAAATATTAGTTCAACTGCTTAAAGACAAACTGTGGTTAATTTATTTATTGCTTTTTAGATAGATGTGATGTTTGGGGATCACTGACGTTGTTGAAAATAGTTTACAGGTTTTAATGCCAAATTGATATCTTTTAAACTGTAATTATTAAATAAATATTAGATTACAACCATAGATTTTTACTTATAGTTCACTCGCAAATGCCGGAATTTTTTTTAATATATAGCTTTTTCTTTATGATAATTATTACTTTTAGACTAGGAATCAATGCTTTGATGCCGTATTTATGGGTTTTTAATCAAAATATAAGAATCCTATTTGATGAGAAAAAAAATACGAGAGAATATGGATGAGTATATAAGTTAAGACTTACGCAAAATACCTCTAAAACTCTTATTCCTCGTGGACTCTGCGATAGTAGTGCGGTTCGTTTGTTGGTCATTGCACGCAAGTCACCTAAGTAAAATATCAAACATAAATAAACCAGTATCTCCAAATGGCAACACTCCCTAGGGGAGTGGGGACTGCGATCGCGGAGTTACAAAATTTTATCGCAGCTTGTGGTCTACAAAAGACTGCTGGGAGCTTCGGGAATTGGAGTATAAACTACATGAGTGAGTATGGTGTAGTTTACGAGTCAAAAAAAAGTGACTACGAACTGTTCGCTTGTGATAAATCCGGGTTGATTATTTGGGAATACTGAGATTACAGATATATATTGCAAATCCAGCAACCAGAAAGCATCATGTTGGCATTTTTAGAATATCCTTTCTACTCAAACGGTTTTGTCCCACACGGGCATTGTTATCTCTGGAAAACTGGACTAGTGTGGCTGCACATTATTTCTGATGCCACCATCGCCCTAGCCTATTATTCTATTCCCTTTCTACTGATCTACTTTACTTCCAAGCGCAAAGACGTTCCTTTCAACGGGGTCTTTCTGTTATTTGGTGCTTTTATCATTGCCTGCGGTACTGGACACTTAATGGATATTTGGACGCTTTGGCATCCAAATTACTGGATTGCAGGTGGCTTAAAAGCTTTAACTGCCATGATTTCTATGTATACGGCATTTGCCTTAGTTTATCTCATGCCTCAAGCACTGACACTACCCAGCCCTGCCCAGTTAGAAGCTATCAATAGAGTGCTTACAAGTGAAATTGTAGAGCGCAAGCGGATCGAGCAAGAATTACGCCTTGCTGAGGAAATCGCTCAAAACTCCAGCCAAGCCAAGAGTGAATTTCTCGCAAATATGAGTCATGAGCTACGCACACCCCTTAACGGCATCCTCGGCTATACACAAATCCTCCAACGCACAGAAGCTTTAAGTGAGAAAGGAAGCAAAGGAATCGGCATTATTTACCAATGTGGTTCTCATTTATTAACCCTAATTAATGATGTCTTGGATCTTTCCAAAATTGAAGCTCGGAAGCTAGAACTGAATCCGATTGATTTTTACTTACCTGCGTTTCTAGACAGTGTAAGTGAAATTTGTCGCATCCGCGCCGAACAAAAGGTGATCGGATTTTATCTTCAACTTGACCCCGATTTACCAACAGGGATTCGTGCTGATGAAAAACGCTTGCGGCAAGTACTGATCAACTTGCTTGGTAATGCCATTAAATTTACTCATCAAGGCAGCGTCAATTTTCAGGTTAAAGTCATTAACCAAGCATCAAATGATCGTGGACAAATGACATACACAATTCGCTTTGAAGTAGTAGATACCGGCACGGGTATCACCCCTGACCAAGCCGAGAAAATCTTTCTTCCCTTTGAGCAAGTAGGAAATCAGAAACGACAAACCGAAGGTACAGGTTTAGGATTAGCAATCAGCCAAAAAATTGTTTCATTGATGGGTAGTCAAATTCAGGTACAAAGTGAATTTGGCAAAGGTAGCACCTTCTGGTTTGAAGCTGAGTTGGGAGAATCTAAAGACTGGGCAAAGGTTTCCAGAATAGTTGAGCGGGGAATGATTACTGGTTATCAAGGGCAAAAGCGGACTATTTTGATTGCGGATGACAAGTGGGAAAACCGCTCAGTCATTGTAAATTTATTAGAGCCTGTGGGGTTTACTGTTGTAGAAGCTAGTCAGGGTCAAGAAGGATGGGAACAATTAAAAGTCCACAAACTAGACTTGATTATCACTGACTTAGTTATGCCTGTGATGGATGGATTTGAGTTCATTAAAAGTTTGCGATGTACTAGCCAATTTAAAGAGATACCTATCATCGCTTCATCAGCCAGCGTGTTTGCCGCTGACCAGTGTAAGAGTATTGATGTTGGTGCAGATGCATTTCTACCAAAGCCGATAGAAGCTGAAACACTGCTGGAAATGCTGCGACAATTTTTGCAACTGGAATGGGTGTATGAAAAGAAGACAAACACAATCAATAAAACTAATATAGATAGTTCATCTCGTCCAGTTGAGATAGTTCCTCCGACTAAGGAGATTTTACAACAATTACTAGAACTGGCACAAGAGGGCGACATTCAAAAGATTTTAGAAATGGCTCAGGATCTTTCTATATTTGATGAGCAGTTAAGCGCTTTTGCCCGACAAATTTTCCAGTTAGCTAGTAACTTTCAACTCAAACGTTTGGAAACTTTTATTCAACAACATATTAATTAATGAGGGGTAACTAAACTTTATTTACACACACATGATGACCAATATTTCAAATAAGGGATTTGTTTTAATTGTGGATGATAATCCGACCAATTTGTCTGTCCTATCGGAAGCGCTGGGTAGTGAGGGGTTGCGTTTCCGTGTTGCAGTCGATGGAGAAAGTGCGATCGCTCAAGTTGAACGCAATCAACCAGACTTAATTTTGCTGGATGTACAAATGCCAGGTATTAATGGATTTGAAACCTGTCGTCGTCTGAAAGCCAATCCTGTTACGCAGCACATTCCAATTATTTTTACCACTGCCTTAGCAGATATAGATAGCAAAACTAAGGGATTTTCCCTTGGTGCAGTAGACTATATCCCCAAACCGTTTGCCCAGGAGGAAGTCATTGCCAGAGTACGGGTGCATTTACGACTCAAACTACTGAATGAATCTTTGGAACAACAAGTCAGCGATCGCACTATTGCTTTGCAAGAAACCCAAGTCCAACTGGTGCAGCAAGAAAAACTCTCAACATTGGGAGAGTTAATTGCTGGTATTGCCCACGAAATGAACAATCCCATCAGCTTTATCACCAACAATATCCCCCCTTTAAAGGAATACATTGCCGGAGTAACTGAGCTTCTCCGACTCTATGAACAAGAGTATCCAAACCCAACAGCCAAAATTACTACTTTTATTGAAGACTTGGATCTGAACTTCCTTCTCCAAGACCTAACAAAAATTTTGAGTTCATTCCAGCTAGGATCTGAACGAATTCAGCTCCTTTCTACTTCGCTGCGTACTTTCTCTCGCTCGGATAGTGATACAAAATTATTTGTAGATTTGCACTTAGGATTGGATAGTACGTTAATGATTTTACAACACCGCCTTAAGGGCAATGGCGATCGTCCCCGTATTGAAGTTAGTAAGAGTTATGGAAAATTACCAAAAGTCAACTGCTATATAGGACAGATGAATCAAGTATTTATGAACATTCTGGCAAATGCAATTGATGCTCTTGATGAAGCTATAACGCAAGGGAAAATGAGCAATCAAATTCCTCAAATTAAAATTGCAACAGAAATAAATTCTCAACAAATGGTTGTAATTAAAATTGGTGACAATGGGATTGGTGTTCCTGAGCGGCTAAAACAACGACTATTTGAGCCGTTGTTTACCACCAAACCTATTGGTAAAGGCACTGGACTTGGCTTGTCCATAGCCTATCAAATTGTGGTCAAAAAACACAATGGCACATTGGAGGTGAGTTCTCAACCTGGTATAGGAACCGAGTTTACGATCGCAATTCCAACTTACTAACGCGATCGCACCCCTAGGGTCTTAAATCATTAGATAATTCCACAATGCCGCGATAGCCATCGATTCTGACTCGCTGACCATCTTGGAGCAACCAGGTAGCACCACGGACATCCATCACGGCTGGTATACCATATTCACGAGCGACGATGGCCCCGTGAGATAATCTGCCACCAGCTTCGGCAATTAATCCGCCGGCTCTAACTAATAGCGGTGCCCAGCCAGAGTCAGTGTAAGGTACTACCAGTATCGTATTCCGGTCAATCTCTGGTATATCTTGTAAATTCCGCAACACCTTGACTCTTCCCTCGGCTTGTCCATGACTAGCGGGAATGCCTTGTAATATTTGATCGGAGGTGAGCTGAGAAAAAGCTAGCGGCACGGGGGGAGCATTGCCGTAAACTAAAAGAGGTATTTGATTTAATTGACTGTCTTCTGTGAGTTGCGATCGCCTAACTAGCACTGAGTCTTGCAACTGGGAAATCAATCGAGCATCCCAATCCTCGATCAATTGCCGCACTTCATTCAATTCCAGAAAAAAGATATCCCCTTTTTCCTTCAACAAGCCAGCTTCTAACCAAATCTTCTCCAAAGCCAAAAAGCACCAGCGCAACTCACCTAACAAGCGCGAGTATACCTCAGTAACTCGTCCTTTGAGATCCACGCGCCGTTGCACAAATCCTCGCTTTTTCTTTTGTTTTCGCGGACGATAAATTCCTTCTAAATTGTCTATCAGCGGTTGGTTGTCTTGCATCAACTGTACAAATAACTGCTTTATCGCTTGGGGATCTTCCTTCCACGTGGGAACGGCAATATCAGTCCCGACTTCACTTAAGTAGCCGTAATCTTGAAGCAATTCGTCGAACTTTTGTAAAATTTTCTGCCCTTCTGGGGTTGGTGCTAATTGCTCAAATACCTGCTGTGGTTCGACTTTAGGTAATACCTGTTTGGCATCTGCGGCTAATGCACTCAGCGATCGCATTGCTGCTACTTCTGGTGTGACGCTGTTGTCAATTTTGCCATCTTTCACCCGAAAAATACCTTGGCGCAGCGCTGCGCTCAAGGGTGCTAAAATACTGTAATAAGTCCCCAGGCGAAGCAATACTAAAATGAAGTCAATTCTATTTAACAGCTTTGGCGGATCGAAGTCATCGATAAATTCTTGCGTCAACTGCGACAAACCAGGCACAAAGCGTCTGTGATAATCGCGCTTAAAGTCTTTTTCTAAATTTAATTCCCGTCTGAGTAACTTCGCTAGTCCGGGTAGATTCTTGAAGGTGGAATCCAAAGGTGGTTTACTCATCTTGGAACCCCTGGTTAAGAATTCCAAACTTTCCGGTGGTAAACCCATTCTTAAAAAAATCTGCCCTAAGAGGGATGCATTAAAATAAGCTCTTGAATAATGAAGTGTAGCAGTTTCTTTAAAGTCTAATCCTTCAGCGCGATCGCCTAAAACGATTGTAAAAAGTTCTCCCCAAACTCCGCAAGTTAATGGACGATTAATCGACCAAGTTAAAGGACGAATCAATCCAGGAATTACTTCGGCGGCGATTTTGCGAGTCCAAATTGGTAGTAAGGTGGTGATCGGTCGTGCTTGTAATATCCAAAGAGTTTGACCGTCATAACTCCACTCGATATCTTGGGGAATGCCGTGAAAACGTTCTTCTAAATGTCGGCATAAGTAAGCGACTTGTTTAAGTAAAGCTTGTGGTACAAGTCCTGTGCCTTCTAATTGCACAAACTTAAAATTTTCGGTTTCAACAACAAAAGCGCGATATTGTTCTGGTGTGACTCGTCCGGAAACGATTTGCGTTGGACTTCCTGGTAAAGCTTCAATGACGATCGCGTCTCCTTGTCGAGTAATCGGATCGCGGCTGAAAGCTACACCAGAATAAACACTTTGGACTTGTTGTTGAACCAGCACTGCCATTGCGGCTTCTTGTGAACCGCGATCGCGTCGATATTGCATGGCAGATGCATCGTTGTAAGAAGCTTGAGTGCGAGCGATCGCTTTTCGCAACTCTTGTTTGTTGGTAACATTTAAAATTGTTTCATATTGTCCGGCAGCAGAAGCTTGTTCTGAGTCTTCCCCAATCGCCGAGGAACGCACCACCAGAGGCGATAATTCTGAAGGATACATAATCTCTACTAATGCTTCTGCGTCGTCTTTTGGCGCCAGTACCCACCCTTTTGGCACTGGATAACCCCAGCGCTTAACTTGAGATAAAGTAGCTGCTTTTTGTCCGAATAAAGCACCATCCAAATCGTCATCTAAAGAAGCAATATTTGTCTCCCCGCGAAAAAATTCTAAAGCTGCTTTAGAATTTTTTTCTGCGTTTTCGGTTGGTAAATTTAAATCATCCGGAATTCGTTTATAAATCCACCCAAGTAACACCGCTAAAGCGACAGCAGCGATGATTTTCGGTAAATCCTCAGCGTGCAAAAGTGTGACAATTAAAGGAAACAATACCAAAACTCCATATTTTCCTAATTCTCTGTTGCGAACAACACTAAAAGTAATAGTTACCAGAAAAAGCACAAATCCAGCTACCAGCGGATCGTGTACCGCAAATCCCCAAACAACATTTGTCGTTCCTGCCCCTTTTCCTACCCAGTATCGTCCTAATACTAAGGCAATTAGGGCAATCAATTCCCAAGCCGATCCTTCTTTAAAGAAAGCACGGGTAAGTAAGACAGCGGCAATTCCTTTCAATGCTTCTGACAATACCGCCAGAATTCCTACTAGTCTGCCACCGTGATAAAATGCGGCGGAAACACTAATATTACCAGTACCTACGTGTGCTAATTGCCGCCCTTTTAAAGCTTGGGTAATCCAGTCAATTAGCGGTAGTGCCCCCAGGAGGGGGCAGACAATTAAAACAATTAAGGCACCCCAGAGTTCAAGCATTGTACATTGTGGGTTTGAGATTTATAGCTTTCTTAGCTCTTTGTGCCTTGAATCAAGGCGATTTTTTCGTATAGAAACCAAGGGCAGATGCATCTAAAATTTTGGATGCCTTTGCCTATAACAGTTACATTAATTAATAAATATAAATACTTTGGGGCTGATACTTAAGTTAAGTACTATAAGTAATTTAAAAACAATATATTTAGACGCGTACCTTGACGTTTGATTGGGTTCCTCTGTCGGTCACATCTAGGATACATTTCACACCCTGTTTTGACAATAGCCAGATTTAACTTCTTATATGTGAAATTTCAACTCGAAAATATAATATTTTTATAAATTATTTTCAGAGCGTTTTAAATAGCTGGTGAGGAACACTTAACACAAAGATAGATTAGTCCAAAGAAATTTGGTGCGCCTTTCCTTGCCAGTGTCCCTCAACAGCTGTTAATATCCTTAGTTTATCGCATAGGCAGCTTGCAGCGCCCAAATAATTAGAGCAGCGATCGACCCCAAAAGCAGCACGGTAGAGATAGTTACCGCTTTTGGAGAATCTGCGCCCTTAAACTTCATGATTCCTCGGTTTAAGTCGGACATAGCAGTGTGCGCCTCCTTTGATAAGCGTGCTCATTTGCCCGCTTTGATTGTAGTCTTTATATTTGCAGATGCAACTAAACTTAAATTAATTTTCACCATAGCTGGGCAAAATTTACATCAATAATATTACTTATGCCTTTAGACATAAATGAAGGCTGATAAGATTTTGTGACTGATTCAATTTATTTTCAAAGATAAATCCTACGTAAATACACTTAAAATGTTCGACAATGAATATTGAGTTAATTAAGTACATATCGTAACTCGTTTTTCCATTTTTTTGGTAAAATTTATTACTTTGTTGCTTTTGTGAGAATCTTTTGAGGGCGTTGAAAGGTGAAAGTTGCGCTGATAATAATTTTGACGGTAATAGCCGCACTGTTTGTGATGATAGAAGTAGGGCTGCGATCGCTCTTTGGTTTTGGCAATCCTCTAATTTACATCGGTGATGATAGAATTGGTTATTTGTTAGCACCAAATCAGCGTACTCGTCGTTTTGGTAATCGCATTGAAATTAATCAGTATTCCATGCGAAGTGCACCAATCGAAAAGACTGCTTCATCCTCAATGCGGGTGCTGCTGTTAGGCGATTCTATCGCCAATGGTGGCTGGTGGACAGACCAAGATAATACAATTTCTAGCTTGATGATGCGCTCTTTGAGGGCAAAAAATATCAGTAAATATCAGGAAATGGAAGTGCTGAATGCTTCAGCCAACTCTTGGGGTCCGAGAAATGAATTAGCCTATTTGCAGCAGTTTGGAACTTTCAATGCTCAGGCGATAGTGTTACTAATTAATACCGACGATTTGTTTGCTACGGCTCCGACATCTTTACCAGTAGGACGCGATCGCAACTATCCAGATAGTAAACCAGCTTTGGCGTTGGTGGAAGTATTTGAACGATATGTGACAAAACAAAAGTTAATTCCGGAACTACAAGCAGTACAAGACGAGAAAGGCGATCGCGTCGGGATTAATCTTGAAGCAATTAGCAAAATTCAAGCTCTGACTCGCGAAAATAACTGCCAATTTCTCTTGGTGATGACTCCCTTACTGCGAGAAATTGGGAAACCAGGTTCACGCGATTATGAAATTACCGCACGTCAACGACTTAAAGATTTTACCGAAGCGCAGCAAATTACTTATATAGATTTTCTCCCGACATTCAACGCCATCAAAGAGCCAAAAGCTATATATCAAGACCACATTCACTTCAATTTACAAGGCAACCAGCTTGTGAGAGAGAAAATTGAGCTTAAGCTTCTTGAGTTATTGGGAGATGGTACACCACATCAAGCTTGATTTCATGGCAACATGTTTGTAGAGAGGTTCCGGACCGAACGTCTAAGGGTGTTGATATATATTTCCATGAAGTAAACGATCAATAACAGAGAAACTCTAGCAAGATAAGAATACTAGTTTATATTAGTTCGTAGTAAGCGCTCTTTGCGCTTTAAATTGAGCGATAAATCGCTCACTACGAAATTTCTCAATTTTTCTTGATGTCTTCGGTGTGGTTTGAGGGTTATTTATATTACCTGTAGACATGGCGAGGCAAATAAAATGGATACTAACAAACTCCTGAGCCAATATGCAGCGGGAGAACGAAATTTCAACGGAGCAAATTTGCATCAAGCAAACCTTTCTGATGTGGATTTGAGAGGTGTAAATTTAGGTGGAGCTGATTTGAGTGGAGCCGACCTCAGTCGAGCCGATTTAAGTGGAGCCGATTTGAGTCGGTCAAACTTAACTGATGCAGACCTAAATGGAGCCAACTTAAAGGATGCTAATTTGAGTGAGGTAAACTTTATTGGGGCAGACCTGATTAAGGTAAACTTGGAGGGAACTAACTTGAGTCGCGCTGATTTGCGGAGTGCAAATTTAGTGCAGGCAAACTTGATTGGAGCTAACCTCAGCGAGGCAGAATTGAGTGGGGCAGATTTAAGTGGAGCCAATCTTCAAAGGGCAAATTTGATTGGTAGTAATTTGAATGAAGCTGAATTCAATGGCACAAATATAAATGGAGCAACCATCACTGAACAAGAAATTACTGGTTCAATGATGCATGTAGGCTTATCTCACAAATGGGTGACATGGGCTGGTGGTTGCTGATTTTACGGGTGGGGTTTCTCTCGTTACCAGTCAGAGCGCAGGAACGATAAAAAACATACCTACCGTCGTAGAGACGTTACGAAAGGAACGTCTTTACGATGTATGAAAATGATTGTGCGTGATGTCAAAATCGTTGTAGAGACGCGAAATTTCGCGTCTCTACATCCAACGAAATTTCGCGTCTCTACATCCAACGAAATTTCGCGTCTCTACATCCAACGAAATTTCGCGTCTCTACATCCAGATTCAGCAACGGTTAATTTCCTTGCAATGGAGCGTTTAAGACTTTATCGATGCGATCGCGTGTTTGTAATAAGTGCGCTTTCGTATATTCGTCTTTTGAATCTGCCCCATTCAGCTTTTCTTGCAATTGCTTTAACTTATACCATGCCATTGTTCGCGCATCATCTGGTACTCGTTGTTTTCGCAACACCATCGCTGTCAACAAATTGAGATATTCTTGTTGCAAACCTCGGCGCAAACTGGTAATTTTCATTTGTTTGCCGTTTGGAGTGAGAACTTCCGTCCAGATGCCATTTTGCAAAGTATCAAATAGTTCAGGCAAAGTCAAAGCTTTCCCAGGAGGACTTTTAAGTTCAATATCGGTGAGTCGGGAAATGCGATCGCTTGATAGCAATTCTCGCAACACCATACTCTGCATGTTTAATATCAAATCGTGTATCGGATAATCCAAACGCCCAGTACGAGTTTTACTACCCCAATGTCGCCACCTTGATGGTGCTAATTTATTCAGTAGTTCCGGCGAGAAGGAAAGGGCATTTTCTGCAAACATATATTGTTGTAACGTCGCTAACGCTTGCCGTTGCTTTTCTACCGTTACTGGTTCAAACGGCAATCTGCCTTGGCTATCGCCTCCTTTTACTCGGTAAAAAGACTGACCACCAATGTATTTTGTAGTATAATAAATATTCTGAAAATAGTTACTTAATACCGTACTAAAGCGGTCTGTCACGTCACTATAACTATCGCCGGTTAACGGATAACGCTTATTTAACCTATCCCACATCACACGAGAATTTTCTAACTGCCACTGCGAATAAAGCAGCACATTACTACTATTATCCCAAGCATCGGCAGTCGGGTCGAGGTCAGACACATCCTCATCAGTAGAATAACTTAACTCAGGCTTGTTAGATTGTTGTGCGATCGCGCTCAATGCTGGTTTTTCCGCTACGGGATTAGCTGCTTGAATTGATGTGTAGCCGTACTTAATTGCCCATTCATCATAAACTCCCACCATATTTGGAAAATAATCTCCCTGCTTCACCCCGGTCGGTGCGAGATTTGGGGGAATATAATCCATTACCGAGGTAGTTAAACCTCTGCTGCGAGTGATTTTAGTATTGTTCAATTCTTCTGGAGGCAGCAAAGTACTACCACGGAAGTTGTGACGTAAACCGAGAGTGTGTCCAACTTCGTGAGCAATAATTAAGCGTATATATTGATGGATATAATCTTTTACTTGTTCGCTAGTCGGTGGTGTGTTTTGCAACAGTGACATCGCTGTTGTTCCAATCGCAAACTGATTCGCAGCTTCTAAGCCATAGCATAAATCATACTCGCCTGCCATTTTCGATAAACGATTTAACAATTTACTTTGTTGCGGCTTTTGGTTGGGAATATCTTTAGCTTCTAAACCATTTGCACAAAGCAAACGATTTTGCATGAATGCTGATAAAGAAGTACGGCTTCCTTCTTGACTGGGTTGGACAATATCGCGATAATCTTTTTTGAGGGCGCGGATAAAGCTAGCGTCTACTAAAATATCAGCGTCTAAAATTTCGCCAGTTAGCGGGTTGACGCGGGATGGTCCGAGGGCAAAATATCCATCTACGGTGTTAATCCAACGAATAGTATTGTAGCGGATATCTGCCGGGTCCCAAGTGGCGTTATCGGGCATTTGCTGTACTTGAATCGCATCTTGGAATCCGGCTTTTTCAAAGGCTTTATTCCACATGAGAACGCCTTCTTTAATGGCATCGCGGTATTCTAGAGGAACGGCGTTATCAATCCAAAAAACAATCGGTTTTTTCGGTGGGGAGATTGCCGCATTGGGGTTTTGTTTTTCCAACTTCCAGCGATTGATGTAGCGGACAAATGGATCGCCGCGATCGTCGTCAGATAAATCTTGATAAGCAGTGATAAAATAACCTACACGTTCATCAGCTATCCTAGGTTGATAGTTGTTTTCTGGTAGTTGGGAAATACTGTAATGCACCCGCAGGGTAAAGCCACGGTCATCAGGTAGTGTAGCAAAATTCGCCGTCGGTTCGTCCTTACTCCCGCTGCCGATGAAATTTAAAATCGATTCAATTTCCATATTTGCCGGGAAGGCTTTAGCACTACCAAAATAGGAATCATCTTTATCAGCGGGGATTCCCAAACTCGCAGATACTCCCGCTAAGTCGGTAAGTAGCAAGTCGCTTAAGTCGATGAGAATGGTTTTGCTTTGGGAGTTGATGCTTTTGATGGGGATGGTGTAGAGAACCGAGTCACTAAAAGAACGGGCAAGCGATCGCGCTTGTGGATCTCCTTCACGAGTACGAAAATTAACATTGCGGACGGTAAAATGCAACTTGTTATTTACCCGTTCAAAGTAAAATAAAAAATCTTGCAAAGGCATCCCACTATAAATACCGCGTTCACCAATTCCTGATTCTAGCGTTGCATTGGCTAGATAATTTCTATTTAGTTGCTCAGGTTTTATTTCTAAATAAATTTTATTCTTGTCTTTATTACGGTAAAGGGTAAACAGTCCCTGTTGTTTTTGGGTGTCTTTAATTACTTCATCAAATTGTTGTAATTCATCCTTTTTAGTTGGTTTGGTGGTACTATTAGGCTTTTCAACCGGTTTATCAACGACTTTTCCGATTTGTAAAAAAGGTTGCTGTGCAGCTTTTTTGTTGTCTTTTACGACCCAAATAAAAGGTTGACGCAACGGAAGTTTGTTATTCTCGATTACCCATACTTGTTCTTTCGGTAGTCCAAATTTATAGTGTAAATTAGCATTCGCTTTCTGAGACTGACGCGGTGTGGAAAGGGAAAAAGCCTCTACACCCGTCACTTCTGTCTTCTTATATCTTTGTGGTAGTGTACCTTTGTCCAAAACAAAGGTGTCAACGACCGCATTAACAGACGGTGACTTAGCGCTAACGCTTGCTATTGATAGAGACAAACTACACAACAAAATCACACAAAACCTTAATCTGTTCATTGGAACCATTCCTGAAAGTGACCCCTAATTAATTTTTAGTTTCTTTTAACCGAAGCAACCTTGCTTCAAGTCGCTTATGTCAATGAAAAACTACATTAGCTGCTTAATATCAAGCAAAAAGCTTTTTGTTTAGTTTTAACTGACATTTTTAGCTTTGTTATACTTTTTTTGCTGTAGTATTTGTGCTAACAATTGCCTTGGTAGCACAAAGTACGTATTATTTTTACATTGAATCTGGAAATATGCTGAAAAAAAGTATAACAATTTGACTAAATCGATTAAGTATACTGACAATGGAAAAACTTTTCTATCTGACATTTTACTTTGAACCAAAAGAAGAGCAAGTTAGAACTCCCTCAAGCATCATGGTACGAAATAATACTAGCTAAAATAAATAATAATCAGCAAATCAACCAAAAATCTTTAAGTATTCGGGAAATCATCAGTAGGTGTATAGTAACTACGGACACAAAAATGTCACATTTGTCTCAAGTCTGGAAGCGTTTGATAACTTATCTTCAGTTAACGGATTTACAACAGATGCCAACGACAACATCTGTGGGAACCGAAGTAATTTTACCTTTAAAAAAGAATATAAAAGAACAAGATAAAAGTATTGAGTTTTCGCAAAAGAATTTGCACGAATTTATATTTGCGGAAGAGCTGCAAAAAAGGTTAGAAGAATGGACAAAAGCAGGTAGTGGTTTGAGTTTTAATATAGGCGATCGCCAACTACACGAGCAGATTTATAATATCTTCGGCAACGCCACGCTGACAACAGAAATAGTCGAACAAGCAATCAACTTGCTCACTACCAATCAAGAATTTCGACCAATTCCGCTTTTCCAGCGTTTAGAAAATTTTTATCGCCGGTGGTCTCACGGAGAATTTATCGATGCTGCACCTGATGATAACTTGCCACAGAAAAAAATGTTGCAGTTGCAAGCACAAAACATTACCGTCGGACTGCGACAGATAGACATACAGACCGGACTAAACGTGATGATTTTGCTTTTAGAATTACACCGTTATGCTCAGACCAAAGACGACTTAAAGCAAAAAATTAACTTTTATCCATCTTCCCAACCAGGTCAAGAAAATTTTTTCACATCTCAACTACTGCGGATTATTAACTATAGCGATGCCATTGAAATTGGCAATTTTAGCAACATAGTAGGGGAATTTCTTCGAGGCGGCAACTTTAGCGGTGCTTACCTTTGCGATGCTAACTTAACTAATGCTAACTTCAGCCAAGCCAACCTGAAAAACACTTACCTGGGTGATGCCAACCTAACTGGTGTCAACTTTAGCAATGCTAACCTCAGCAATGCCAACCTTGGCGATGCCAACCTCAGCGGTGCCAACCTCAGCAATGCTAACCTCAACGGTGTTGACCTCAGCAGCACCAACCTCAGCGGTGCCAACCTCAGCAATGCTAACCTCAACCGCGCTGATCTCAGTAGCGCTGACCTGAGTGGCACCAACCTCAGCAATGCTAACCTGAGTGGTGCAAACTTGAGTGGCACTAACCTTAGGGATGCTGACCTCAACCGCGCTAACCTCTGTGATGCCATTCTCTTTGGTGCCAACCTCAGCGAAGCCAACCTGAAGGAGGTCAACCTCAACCATGCCGACCTTTGCCGCGCTGACCTCAGCGGTACTAACCTGAGTAACGCCAAACTCAACGGCACTAACCTCAGCGACACAATTCTTTTCAGCACCAACCTGAGCAATGCTGTCCTTGTTGCCGCTGACCTCAGCTATGCCAAACTCAACGGTGCCAAACTAAATCATGCCAACCTAAGCAGCGTCATGTTCTTAGGTGCTGACCTCAGCGACACCGATTTGAGTGGAGTGACTCTCAACCAAGCTGATTTGAGTGGAGTAACTTTAAACGATGCTGACCTCAGTGGTGCTGACCTGAGTGAGGCTGTACTCTCTGGTACAGACTTCAGCGGTGCCAACCTGAGCAGCGCCAACCTCAGTGGTAGCAACCTCAGCGGTGCTATTTTCAGCAGTGCCAACCTCAGTAATAGCAACCTCAGCTACGCCATTCTTGGCAATACCGATCTTAGTGACGCTAACTTAGAACAGTTGACTTGGAATGAAAATCAATACTGGCAAGGTGTGCGCGGGTTAGATACAGCAGTTAACGTACCAGAGGAGTTAAAGCAACAGCTGGGATTGGGGTGAGATGAGGGGGAGAGGGGGAGAGGGGGAGAGAAAGAGACATGGATACAATTACCCCATTCTCTCTTCCCCTCCCTCCTCGATGCCTTCCCACCCACACCCCCGTCTACGCGACG
>NZ_JAOWRF010000177.1 GCF_025753815.1 Plectonema radiosum NIES-515
GACGTTCCAGCGGTATTGTAGAGACGTTCCAGCGGTATTCTAGAGACGTTCCAGCGGTATTGTAGAGACGTTCCAGCGGTATTGTAGAGACGTTCCAGCGGTATTGTAGAGACGTTCCAGCGGTATTCTAGAGACGTTCCAGCGGTATTCTAGAGACGTTCCAGCGGTATTCTAGAGACGTTCCAGCGGTATTCTAGAGACGTTCCAGCGGAACGTCTCTACGACGGTAGGTATGTTTTTATTAGTGTTAAGCGGACATGATATCAAATCTACATATTTAACTGCGTAAATCCTGATACCATGCTTAAGTTATTATCTGTAACTCTAATAGCGACTGTAGTGCTAACATCCACTCAACACCCAAGCCCTACTTTCGCTGGAACCTGTGCTTCTAAATGTGGTTCGCTTCCTCTTCAATTTACACCAGGTAAACACATCCGACTTGAAGTTATAAATAGCACGCCAAGGTTAATTAAACTAGAGAAAATACGCGGAACTAATGCAATTACTTTGCAACCCGGACAGAAATTACAATTAGACCAGGGAGACGGTACAGAACCGAATGTCTCTCTGGTATTTTGGGATGATACCGGGTTGTCGCTACAAGCAATAGTCTCGAAAGCAAACTTTGCCACATTACGAGTCGAACTTCGTCCTACATGGCGATCGCCTGGCGATCGCTCTGTTGATATCCTTGATGATGGTCGCGTTAACGTATTTTAGGGCACCCTCGTTTTGGGTATTGAAAATCGGATAAATTCTCCCCCACACCACGCTTCCCCAATCAAAACGGACGTGGTTTGGCAATAGCATAGCCCTGTGCATAATCGACGCCCAGAGCGGTAATTTTTGCTAAAATCTCTTGATTTTCGACAAATTCGGCTATAGTTTTAATACCCATTACATGACCAATTTGATTGATTGCTTCTACCATTGCTAAATCAATCGGGTCATCGACGATATTCTTGATAAAGCTGCCGTCAATTTTCAGATAGTCCACTGGCAGATTTTTCAAGTAGGCAAACGAAGACATACCACTACCAAAGTCATCTAAAGCGAAGTGACAGCCGATTTCTCGTAGCGAACGGATGAATTGAGCTGCTTTGATTAAATTAGCGATCGCAACCGTTTCGGTAATTTCAAAGCAGATTAATGCTGGGGGAATTTGATATAAAGCAAACTGCTCATGCAGAAATTCGATAAACTGCTCATCGTTAATACTCGCACCAGAAAGGTTGATAGCATACAAACAGCCGCAACCAACTTTTTGTGATTGAGAAGATTTCCAGGTTTCTCGATAATGCTGTCCCTGAGTAGCAAAGAGGGTGCGGATTACCCAACGGTCAAGAGTTTGCATTAAATTGTAACGTTCAGCTGATCGGATAAAGGCAGTGGGTAATACCAAGTTCCCGACTTCATCCACAAGACGCAACAACACTTCATAATGTTCGCCATTTTTACATTGCTTAATCGGGACAATCGTTTGGTAATAAAGGCAAAAACGATTTTCTTCTAAAGCTTGATTAATCCGCGCTACCCATTGTACTTCACCTTGCTGCTGAGTCAGTTGAGTATCATCAGGTTGATAAATATGCACTCGATTGCGTCCGTTATTTTTGGCAGCATAGCAAGCTGCATCAGCAGCACTTAAAACAGTAGTTACGGTTTCACTCTTCTCATTAATCTCAACTAACCCGATACTGACACCAAGTTTAAAAGTTTTATTTTGCCAAACAAAACGAAATGTTTCGATACTTTCACGCAGCATCTTAGCGATGGGTAGTGCTGACTCTAAAGAGCAATGGTTGAGCAAAATACCAAATTCATCTCCGCCCAAACGTGCTAAAATATCAGTAGAGCGTATCTGAGCCTGAAATAGTGCAGTTACTTGACGCAAAAGTTCATCGCCAACAATATGACCGCAAGTATCATTAACAATTTTGAACTGATCTAAATCTAGATAACATAATGCATGTTGTTGATTTTGGGTTTTAGCATAGATTAAACTTTGAGTTACGCAACTTTCAAACTCCCGGCGGTTAACTAGTCCAGTTAAAGCGTCGTGACTCGCTTGCCAACTAAGTTGACGTGCCAGAGCACGGGCTGTCGTCACATCATGAAACACCATGACAGCACCGATAATTTCACCATCAAGAGTGCGAATTGGTGCGGCAGAATCTTCAATAGCAAACTCATTTCCATTGCGGCTAATTAAAACAGTATCTTTAGCAAGAGAGACTATGTTACCTTCGCGTAAGGCTTGTTGTACGGGGTTTTCTACTGGTTCGCGGGTTATTTCATTTAAAATTTGAAATACCTCTGTTAACGGCTTTCCTTGGGCTGACTGCTGACTCCAGCCTGTGAGTTGTTCAGCAATTGGGTTGAGAAATCTAATTTTACTTTCAGCATCGGTGGTGATGACTGCATCCCCGATCGATTGCAAAGTAACTTGTGCGAGTTCTTTTTCTTCAAAAAGCTCTTTTTCTAGACGATAGCGATCGCTAATATCAACTGCCACACCACCAACAAACTTTTGTCCCCTAGCGTTTTCAAAGGGAAACTTGAAGACTAACCAGTAACACAGAGATCCATCTGGTGCAGTAATAGCCTCAATTACCTCTACAGCTTTACCTGTAGACATGACATACAAGTCATTTTCATGTACCTGTTTTGCCGTGTCGTGTGGCAACCAATCAAAATCGGTCTTACCTTGCAAATCCCCCGATTTGATGTTAAAAATGCGCTCTAACTGCTTGTTCATATAAACGTTACGTCCTGCTTCATCTTTCATAAAAGCCACCGTCGGACTGTTATTCATGAAAGCTTGAAAAAGTTCTTCACTTTCAGCCAACCCTGCTTCTGCCTGTTTGCGTTTGATAAATTGACCCATTTGACTGCCGATTGTCGTCATCATCATCAGCAAATCGTCATGTAGTGGCTGAATCTTTTGGCAAAAAAAGGTGATAACACCGAGAATTTTCCCCCCATTTTTGATGGGAAAACCAAAAGCGCTGCGTAGTCCTTCTTGAATTGCGGCTGAGGTTCGCAGAAAGTTCGCTTCGGTGAAGACATCTTCAATCCAAATAGGTTCACCGCTACCCCAGACGCGACCTGGTAGCCCAACATTTGCTGAAAAGGTCATCTGCCGGGAAAGCAACAAAAACTCTGGTATATCAACCGACGGCAAATGCCAAGTTTCCAGATAGCGTAGGACGTTTGCTTGCTCGTCTAACAGCCAAAGTTCCCCTACTTCCCATTCCAGGTATTCGCAGATAACTTCCAAAATTTTCGGGGTGGCTTCTTCTAGGTTGGCTGATTCTGACAAGATGCGGGTTGTGGCATGTTCGGCAGAAATACGCGCAAGCGATCGCTTACGTTCTGTAATGTCCCGACCGATATAAACTAAATCTGGTGAATTCTCATTAATACCAGTCTGAATTACTGCTGCTGAAAAAGCGACAAAAACCTTATCCCCGGTTTTTGTTTGACAAACAATTTCGCAATTATGCAAAAATTTCGTTTGACCGCTAGAATCTTCTTGGTTGACTTTTGAGAATAACTCTTCTCCATTAATAATTGCGGAAATATGCTTATCTAATAATTCGGCTTCGCTATAGCAAAATAAATCAATTGCGGCTTGATTAACTCTTTTTATTTTTCCAAAGGAGTTTGTGACCAACAAGACATCGGCGATGGATGTAAGAAGATTATCAAGATAATTTTGCGAAGCTGTTAATTTCCTCAATAAAATATTTGCTTCGTGATTTGCTTGAGTTAAGTTTTGCTGCAAAACCATCCTTGATGTGGCATTTTCAAAGAAGATTAGCAACTTTCTATCCAGATTGATCGCATACAAATCAATGTAAAACGGAGTATAGTTGTCCCGAAAACGCGCTATTCCTTTTACCTCAAAATACTTCTCTCGTCCTTCCAAGATGTCTATGAGGATGTCTTCCACTCCTATTAGTTCAGGAAAACCGAGACGCACATCTCTTAAAAGCATCACCTCTGATGGACAATCAGCAAACTGTTCCACTTGTTTAGAGGCATCTAAGATGTGAAAATCTTTATTTATTTGTAAGTATTCCATCTGCCGATTATCTGAAAACTTGTGACAAATCTGCTCCAGTTCCAAATATTTCATGTCTGGTGATGCTTGATTATTCCTTTTAAGCAGACTCATTTTATCTGTTCATCAGATTTTTTGGTGCTATTTTAAAATTACGCAATTATATTTTAATACTCCAATAAAAAAATTCCCAATTGTCCGAAGCGAATGGAGCAAAGTGGACCAATCCCAAAGTCCTTGCGATTGCTTGTCTGCGACACGCTGCGATCGCAAGGACATTTGGATAATTTATTTTTTGGAACACTATTTTCAACCAATATTTGACAACTATTTGTCACGCAAATAGCACTCAAATAATTGGTAATTTCGGTGATTTTCTTCAACAGTAACGCTACTCAAGCAGATGTTTTGAAGTTTTGCTGGCATGATGTTTGATAAATGACCCCAGATAAGTTACAAATTAACTCTGATCAATTGAAACAAGCTTCATGAAAAATTTATACAAAGCATAGGAAGATTATATACTGTCATCAAAAATAAACTACAGTATAATTACTGAATAGGAGACTGTTTTACTTACGTATATGCCACTTTACACATTCAGCTTGAGACTTTACGCTAATAGCTGACACCCGAAGTGCTAATAGCTTGCATGGCAGACCAACTCACATCTCAATTGCCCGATCGCCAACTAAATCGCTTGCCAAATCAACGCTGGCAAATTTGCCCTGCATACCCAGAAAATGCCCAAAAACTGGCAATACTTACAAATATATCGCCTATTGTCAGCCAGTTGTTGATAAATCGCGGTATGGAAACAAAAGAACAAGTGCAAGGGTTTTTAGAGCCAGAATCTTTAAGTTTGCCTTCACCACTGACAGAATTTCCAGATTTAGCCATAAGTTTAGAGTTGTTAGAGTCGGCGATCGCATCAAAAGAAAAAATCGCTATCTGCGGTGACTACGATGCAGATGGCATGACTAGCACAGCTTTATTATTGCGTAGTCTGCGAACTTTAGGCGCAGATGTTGACTACGCCATCCCCAGCCGAATGCACGAAGGCTACGGCATTAATAAACGCATAGTTGAAGAATTTTCAAAAGAAGGTGTTAAACTAATTCTCACAGTAGATAATGGCATCTCTGCATATGAAGCGATCGCTCTTGCCAGAGAACTGAATCTAAAAGTAATTATCACCGATCACCACGACATCCCCCAACAATTACCACCAGCTAACGCCATCCTCAACCCGAAACTCATAGCCGAATCCTCACCTTATCGCAGTGTCGCTGGTGTTGGCGTTGCCTATATTTTGGCGGTTTCTCTCGCACAACAACTAGGACAGGCTAGAGGCTTAATTCAGCCAATGCTAGCACTTTTTACATTGGGAACCATTGCAGACTTAGCGCCATTGATTGGAGTCAACCGTCGCTGGGTGAAACGCGGTTTACAACAGTTACCCAAATCTAAGTTAGCGGGAGTGCAAGCGTTAATTCAGGTAGCAGGAGTGGGAGGAGGGGGGGAGAGGGGGAGTGGAGGACTCCTTGGAGGACTCCTTGGAGGACAAGGGGACGAAGGAATTCATAACTCCTCACTCCTAACTCCTAACTCCCGTACAGACGTTCCAATGGAACGTCTGTACCCAACTCCTAACTCCTCAAATCCCAAATCCCTAAAACCAGAGGATATCGGGTTTCGCTTGGGTCCAAGAATTAATGCGATTGGTCGGATTGGCGATCCGCAAATTGTGATAGATTTGCTGACTACTGATGATATGGGGATAGCGCTTGAAAAGGCTATGCAGTGCGAAGCGATTAATAAGCAACGTCAGCAAATGTGCTCAGAAATTGAATTGGAAGCGATCGCGATCGTCGAAGCTGAATTTATCTCATCTTTACAGCAAGACCGGGTATTAGTTGTTGTCAAATCAAATTGGCATCATGGTGTAATTGGTATTGTCGCCTCTCGCTTAGTCGAACGCTACGGTGTGCCTGTGTTCATCGCAACTTATGAGGATGAAACACACATTCGCGGTTCCGCACGGGGAATTCCAGAGTTTAATGTGTTTGCAGCTTTGGAATATTGTCATGACTTGCTTGGCAAATATGGGGGACACAAAGCAGCTGGAGGATTTTCTTTCCCAGCAGAGAATTTGGCAGCGTTGCGATCGCTATTGTGTGAATTTGCAAATAAGTCTTTAGAACTTGAGCATATCAAACCATTAATCAAAATTGATGCCCAGGCAAACCTGAATGAAATCAATTCTCAGCTCGATCAACAGCTTAATGCTCTTCACCCCTGCGGTATAGACAACCCCGATCCGGTATTCTGGACACCTGATGTTCAAGTAATTGAGCAACAAATCGTTGGCAAAGGTCACATTAAACTGACAGTGGCACAAATTATCGACAATCGACAATTTAAAATTAAAGCGATCGCTTGGCGTTGGGGTGACTACTTCCCCCTACCCTCACGATTAGATATCGCTTACAAGTTGCGTGAAAATAACTTTAATCACAATACCACTATCGAGTTAGAATTAGTAGGTGTCAGACTTGCAAAACATTCTCACCTGTCTTTCACCTCAACATCTACGCCATCAAAAAGCACCTTTGAGTATAACCAACGCCACTACACCTGTGGCATCTATCAAAATGGTGAGTTACCAGAATTAAGAATTAAAAATTCTGAAGGTAAAGTTCTCGCTGTCGGCTGCGGAAATTCCACCGCTCTTTTGGGAAGCAATCGCCAAGACGCTAAAATAGTTGATATTTCTCAACCGCAGTATGACGGCATTATCCAAGCTGCTTTAAAGGCTTTGAAATCAGTTAGGTAGAGACGTTCCACGCTTTACGTCTGTACAAAATGAGGAGTTAAAAATTACAAGTATTCAATTAACTCCTGACTCTTCGTACAGACGTTACGAAAGGAACGTCTCTACCTCATTTACAACTGTTAAAGGTTGCCGTTGCGAAATGCTAGCAAAAATATAACTACTGGTCCAGCTATCATAATTAGCCCAACTGAAACTAGCTGAAATATAACTTCCCAATGGATATTCGATAAAGCGTCAAACATTATTGCCTCCGGTTGAATTCAATATTGATGTTACATACTCCTACACTGTACTGTACTCAGTCAGTGTAAGCTTCTCAGTGACTCCCGGTATCCCGTCGGACATTAACTGAGCTTTGTTTAGACTGCACGGGATGCCCCACCGCACAGTTGGACAAGTACCAAAAAGTATGTTCTACCTCAGTACCGCTCTTATTTTTACCCATTCACAATGCAAAACCCGAAAACGATCATATCCGGCGATCGCCCACTAAATTTAATTTACTTAACAAAATTATAAGAAAAAACATAAACTGGGGAATGGGGAGTGAAGAGGAGCGGAGTGAGGAGGAGCAAAGGAGCGGAGGAGCGGAGTGAGGAGTGAGGAGTTATGAATTGCTTTATTTCCTTGTCCCCCTTCCCTTGTCCCTTGTCCCCCCACTCCCCACTTCCTACTCCCTACTCCCTAATCAAGGTGGAAAAAATGGCAACTTGGGAATGTATAAAGCAATGTGGAGCCTGCTGTCATCTAGACCCAGCAGAGCGTCCAGACTTAGAAGAGTATTTATTACCAGAGGAACTGGCTCTGTATCTAAGTATGGTAGGTGAAGGGGGATGGTGCGTTAATTTTGACCATACCACCAGAGAATGCCGCATTTACGCAAATCGTCCTCGTTTCTGCCGTGTCGAAACAGAGGTGTTTCAGGATATGTATGGTATTGAGCCAGAGGAACTGAATGATTTTGCCATTGATTGCTGTCGTGAACAGATAGAGGGAGTTTATGGCGATCGCAGTCTGGAAATACTACGCTTTGATTCTTGTGTTGGTTTATGACGGATTGGGGAATGGGGATTTGAAGAGGGGAAAAGGGAAAAGGAACAAAGGGAAAAAAAATAAAAAATAATATTTTATTCTCCTTTCCCCCTTTCCCCTTTCCCTTTAACCTTTCCCCTTTGCCCCTCTTTTTCATACTGTTGCAATTTATGACGATCATCTGAGAAAATGATAAGAATATGAAAAATCCCCGCCCTAGGACTACTGCTTGTGAAACTTGATGCACCTTTGAGCCTTTCTGCCACATCTCCAATTGAAAGCGAGAGAGAAATAACCAACAGTCTCGAATACAACTCAGTAAATATTATTACTGAGCCAGTTAAGCCTATGGATGCTGATTGTGTTGAAAAGCCAGAGTCCGCATTAGTAACCTTCGGCACTACGTTTATCACAATATTTCTCGCCGAAATTGGCGATAAAACGCAGCTATCAACTTTATTGATGAGTGCTCAATCCCATTCACCGTGGGTGGTATTCATGGGATCTGCGGCTGCGTTGATTACCACAAGTTTATTAGGTGTACTCTTGGGAAGTTGGATAGCCAGCCGACTTTCTCCGAAAACCGTGGAAAAAGCGGCTGGGGTAATGTTGTTGCTGATTTCCATAATGCTGTTTTGGGATGTGGTTAGTGGTTAGTCGAACAATTAACAAAGGATAAAATTAATGGACTGGCATCTTTTAGGGTTAAGTTTTATTACAGTTTTTTTATCAGAATTAGGTGATAAAAGTCAGTTAGCGGCGATCGCGCTTTCAGGTCGTTGTCAATCGAAGCGTGCAGTGTTCTTCGGGACTGCGGGTGCGTTGCTGCTGACTAGCTTGTTAGGAGCGCTGGCAGGGGGAACTGTGGCAGAATTATTACCGACACGTATATTGAAAGCGATCGCTGCTGTGGGATTTGCGATACTAGCTCTACGTCTGTTGTTACCTAATAATGAAGCATCCGCAGATTCTGAATCAGCACCTTAACTATACAATAGGCATAGGCTTGGAAATTAATTATGCGTTAACCGAACCCCAAGAGACGTAAGCTAGCTACGTCTGTTTTCTACCAGATGTCTAATAAAACAATTGCCTACCAGTCACGATCAATCTGGTAGGCAATGCCTGATAAATGTGCGTATTTGTAATTAAACTTCTTGCCAACAGCGACTTAAAAGCGTCCCCGCAGCCAATAACTTTACGGCTTCCAGCACCCAGTAACCACCGTGTAACAAATTCATTACCGCTGGAATTGTAGTAGCTGTTTCAAACAAATTCAGTTGAACTCCAATTGCAGACATTTGTGGAGTTAAGAAATAGGTATCAACCAAAGATACAGCCAGTAGCAATACTGCCAAAACCAGAGTACCACCACGCCAGCTATGAGTTTTGCTCATTGCCAAAATACCAGTCAATATGATGCCAGCAGACAATAATTCAATGCGATTAAAATTCCAGAAGATTGCATAGCCTGCTGTGGCAAAACCCGCTTGAGTCATCATGCCGGAAAAATAAAGACTAGGCATAATTACCCAGTCTAAAATTAGACTAGCACTCAGCCAGAAACCCAAAGTGAAGATGACAGCGGTTTGCCAAATCGGGCGCTTGAATTCAACGTTGGAAATAGTATTCATCAGAATAATTGCCTGTATTTCATTTCTAGTTTGTCGCGTAAATAGTTATTTTGACAAGCAATCTAAATTATCTTTAACAATATATTTGTTACTTTTTTTTGTGGTTTCCTGAGAAAATTAACCTAAGTTTACAAAACCTAATAAATGAAAATAATTGTTGCTATTTCATGGTAATCTAGCAATAGAAACTAACTTCTTCAAAAGAAAGTTGCCCGCAACTAGTTAGGTACAACTGAAATCCCGATTAGCTTAATAAATTATTTGGAAGCATGTTTTGTGTGAATAAAGCAACACATATAGTAATTTTATTTAGCAGCGCAATTGCTTGCACAATCGGAATTGGCGGATATGGCGATCGCTATACTCAAGCAATTCAGTTGCAAGATGGCACAGTATATTTTGCCCAACCGCCGCGCCTAACTTATACAGCGACTACTTATAACGACATTTATGTGTCGGGTGCGACATATTATTTTACAGTCAGCTTGCCAGATAATGCTGGCGAACCTTTAGAAAAAATAACTATTAACCAGCATGAGGGAGTAGATGACATCAAGTTTGAACTGAAAAAAAGTTACGCCTTTGAAGGTACACGTTCTAACGAAAAGCAGAAGTTACAACTAACAGATGTTACCAGAGATCAAAAGACAATATCAATCACATTTAATCCGCCAGTGTCTCCAGGTAAAACTATTACAATTGGTTTGAAACCAGTGCAAAATCCTACAGTTACTGGTGTTTATCTATTTGGAGTCACGGCTTTTCCACCAGGTGAGAAATCACACGGACAATTTCTCGGTTATGGAAGGCTACAATTTTATAGCCAGACTAGCGAGTCTTGATTTTTCCGTCGTCCTTAGTTTTAACTCGTGGTGAATGCGTAACTCCTAGTTACTTATCCTTAAAAGTCCAGACACCTTCATCCCAATCTGCGTCCGTGGGAGGTTGGTCTATCCAGTGCTGACAACGCTTGACATGCAAAATAGCGGCTTGGTCATGATTGTCAACTTCTAAAACTTTTTTAAACTCAGCTTTAGCGTTTTTAAAGTCACGAATGAGATAATATTCTCGTCCTTGATGATAATAATCAATTACTTGTAGTTTTTCGCTCTTGATAAAATCAGAACGTAAACAGATCAACTCATAAATTGCCACTGGCTCATTTCTACCTGTAACACGAATGTAATCTAGTTCCCTAGCCCAGATTTTATCTTGGTATGGTTTATAAGTGTTATCACTGAGAATAATATCGCAACCATAATATTTGCTAACACTTTCTAATCGAGAAGCAAGGTTAACACCGTCACCGATCGCTGTAAATTCCATCCGCTTGCTAGAACCAATATTACCACTAATTACAGTATCCGAATTGATGCCAATACCAATGTTGATTCTGGGCTTACTAGCTGCGTAGCGACGGGCATTAAATTCTTTTAAGCGATCGCGCATTTCTAAAGATGTCTGCACCGCCATCCAAGCGTGTTCTAGTAGGGGTAAGGGAGAACCAAACACCGCCATGATCGCATCGCCGATATATTTATCAAGAGTGCCTTTATATTTAAATATCGCTTCTACCATCGATTCAAAATATTCATTGAGCATACTTACCACTTCTTCTGCTTCCAGGTTTTCAGTTAAAGTAGTGTAGCCGCGAATATCAGAAAACAAAATCGAAACTTCTTTGCGATCGCCTCCTAATTTAGCGTCATCCAATTTCAGCAATTCTTCTGCTAATTCTTGAGTCATGTAGCGGTACATTGTACTTTTGAGGCGTTTTTCATCGCTGATATCTTCCATGACAATTAATGCACCACGCACTTGCTGATTATCGCTAGCATCGGCGATTGTATTTATTGATAAATTAATACTGTGTTGTTTTATTTGATCGGCAATGAGTGTGCGATCGGGATAATATTGTTGACTGCATTTGAGGTTAGCTGCATTTAAAGCATCTTGACACCACTTACTAAAGTCACCTTCTTTGATGCGGATGACATCAGTAATTAATTTCCCTTCTAAACGGTCGTCTATATCCAGACCTAACAAGCGTTTTGCACTTTCATTCGCAGCAATAATTAACCCAACTTTATCAGTAGAAACTACACCATTAGAAAGACTGCATAAAATGTCGCGCTGCATTTGTTCTTGTTGTTTAACTGTGGCAAACAACTGAGCATTTTGTAATGCAACTCCTGCTTGAATATTAAAAGCTTCCATAAACTCTTCATCCTTCCTATCAAAACTAGCTTGGAAGCATTCAGGCGCTTTGGGCCATAAATTCGGGTTATAATTGGGAAAATCGCCGGATTTCTTTTTATTTACTAGCTGGGTAACACCAATCAATTCTTGATCGGCGTTAAACACTGGCATACAAAGTAAGCTACATGTGCGATAGCCATTTTCCTTGTCTATGTGTCTGGCTATATTAGAGTCAGGATGGTCATATAAATCAAAAGCAATATTTAGCGTTTTCCCAGATTCTGCTACTTTCCCAGCAAAGCCTTTACCGATTGGGATTCGCAACTCTTTGGTAGAATTATCATCTTGAGTGATTTTCGTCCACAGTTCACTCGCTTCGTGGTCTATTAACCATAGAGTACTGCGATCGGCGTTCATTAGTTCCTTCGCTCCATCCATCACCCGTTTGAGAGTGTCTTCTAAGTCAAGATTGCTTTGAGAAAGAGACTTAATCGCTTTCATCAACGCTGCTGCTGCTCTTTGTTTTTGGGTTGCCACATAAAAAGAGCGTGATGATTCTAAAATTAGGCGAATTGAAGGCGCAAATTCTTGAAATAATTGTTCGTCAGCAGTGGTAAAGCCCCTAAGATCAATTCGTTCGGAAATAGGGGCATCTAGATTCTCAGGAGATAGTAACTTATTCAATAATTGTACTACTGCAACTAATCGCCCTTGTTCATTTAACAACGGCAGAGCTAACATTGTGTAAGTGCGGTAGTCGGTTTTTTTTTCTTGTTCTTGGGCAAATACCGATCGCGAATCTTCATAAAAATCATAGGGGATATTAATCGCTCTTTTATGAATAGCGACTTCACCTGCAATCCCTTTATTCGCTGGAATGCGAATTTCTAGAGAGCGATCGCCTTCTCCTTCTGCTAAAATTGACCAAAGTTCTTGTTTTTCTTCATCTAATAAAAATATTGTCGTTCGGTCTGCTCCTAGTAATTCTCCTGTTTTAAGTGTTATAGTGTGTAACATTTCTTGCAAAATCGTTTCAAACCCCTGGGAATCCAACATGGAAAGGGTTTGATTCACAATCAGCAGTTTTTGTTCTACTTCGGTAACAACCTGTTTAAAAGTATCCTGGGTGAGGGGAGCCAGAAAATTAGATATCGTGCCTTTTCTTTTGGTGAGGACAGTCACAGAAGCCGAATTTGGCTTCAAATCGCCGTTTTCTTCATTGCAAACCTCAATAATTAAATCAGCTGCTTCCCCGGAACTACGTTGATACACTGACATAATTCGTTTTAGATATAAGATTAGATTTAGAAATGTTTATGAATGAATGTCATGAAATGTATGTAATTGTTGCTATTAGCAACAATCGCTACATATGATTATCCACAGTTTAATCTGTTGTCGAGCTAGCGTCATTAAATTGGGCACGCTCGCATTGGGCACGCTCGCATTGGGCATTGGGAATTAAAAAAACTCAAGAAAGTAATGCGCGAACGAAATAGGATTCTTTCCATGCCCCATTAGACATCTCCAAAAATTAATTATGCATTGTCTACAACCTTTGTAGAGACGCGATCAGACGAAGTCTCTACATTGTTTTTCGGAGATGTCTATTGCCCATTGCCCCCAATCGAGCGTGCCCCATTCCCCATATGAGTGTGAAATTATGTACGCGATCGCCCTACTGATCGCCAAAAACGCATAAAATTCCCAAATCTGCCATAGCTGCGAGGCGTGTATGAATTGGATTAAGGTACTGACTCAAGATGAACTACCCCCTAATGAGCGGAAAGTTGTCAAAGTTGAACAACGTGCTATTCTACTGCTTCACCATGACAACCAAATATACGCAGTAGAAAATTCCTGTCCGCACTTGGGGCTACCGATGCGAAAGGGCAAACTAACAGAAGATGGAGCAATTATTTGTCCTTTTCACCGCAGCGCCTTCGACTTACGTACTGGTAATATTAAAGAATGGAGTCCTTTTCCTCCCGGTATTGGCAAGGTGCTGGGGATGATATCCAAAGAAAAAACACTAGCTGTTTTTCCTACCCGTGTAGATGAAGGTAGTATCTGGGTAGGGTTGGAATAGCCCCAACACCCTGAGTTTAGTCAAATTATGACGACTGCGATCGCACTGTTTGAAACAATCGAACGCTCGCGATCGCAGTATTCAGACTCTCAAGAATCTCGATAATTATTTGAATTATCCCGAAAAATTTACTTTTTAATCTTGAGACTCTTCAGAAATTGGTTCTGATTCGCTTTCTGGTTCTATAATAACTTTGGGCTGGGGTTTAACAGGTTTGGGACCCCGTGCTAAAGCTGGATTAACCGATTGCCTGGATTCATCCCCAAATGTTGATTTTTTGCCTCTACCCTCCGAGCGATCGTCACTCCGTTTTGAGCTTTTGGGATTGGGTTTCGCAGTCGGCATCGAATCCGACTTTTCTGACTCGCTGTCAGTACCTGAAGAAGGCTGACGTTCCGATTTCTTGATTGGGCGTTCTACCATTGTTACATTTTGTTAATTTACTTGTCTAGTATATCGCTTTGGCAATGAGCGAAAACCGCTCTTTTATGATGCGTTATCTAGAATCTGAATGTAGAGCGGATAACCCCCTCATATATAGTGTCATTGTTGCTGTTATGCTCTGGGTTGAATATGATAAGAAATCCTGGCGTGACTGAGAGATTGCTACTAACTTGATAGCGATACAGTGCTTCCAAATGATAGGAAGTATCGCTATCTGTACGACGATCAACTATTCGATTTGTAGCTGTAGGGGTAAAAGTATTCGGACCATAGTCATTACTTGTTACTTTTGGTGGTTGACCAAAAATAATACCAGCCAAGTTGCCTTTTTTACCCAAATCGGGGAAACCAAGAGTTACAGCCCAGTTCCAAATATCGGCTTTGTCACCTCTGTTAACATTATTTCTTGCGGGGTTAGTACCTGAAGCTATTTCCGCTGTTGCTTGGGTATATCCAATCCAACCAGAAAGGACGAATTTGGGGTTAAAGCGATAACTAGTTTGTAAACCGTAATGATTGGCAGAGGTGGCAATATTATTACCAAAGGGAGCAGCTGCGTTCAGACTACCTTCAGAACCAGAAACGTTTACATCACCACTTACAACACCATTGACAACACCACTGAAGTAAGAGTGTGCGTAAGTTAAAGCGATGGTCGCATCTTTATTTGGTTGGATAGCTAATTGCGTTAAAGCTCCATAACTACCATCAAATAAACCCCTATTAATACCGGGGTCATTAGCATTGCGAGCCAAATAACCCGCAGACAAGGTAAATATGTCGTTCAATTTGAGTATCCCACTTATTCCAGAACCTCTACCAACAGCAAGACCTGTGTTGCTTGCCCTGTAGATGGGTGAAAATCGACCAAAGCGGGAGAGTGCGCCTGTTGTTGCTGCGGTAAACAGGGGGTTAATAGTGTTAAAGTTATCGAAGAATGATCCACCAATAGCATCAACGGTGAGACTAAGTTTATCGCCGACAGAAAAGTTGTAGAATATTTTTCCTATATCTATTGTATTTTCCTGCTGGACTGTGGTGTCGTAACTCAAGCGAGTCATGTTTGTGCCAGTAACTGCCGAGTTAAAAGGAATGGTGTTATTTGCTTTGAGAAGAATTCGCAAGCGATCTTTGCCGAAGAAGCTGGAATCAAAGATCAAACGAACGCGATCGCTAAAAACTGCATTATCTCGCAACCTGGAACCTGATGAACCATAAGCATTTGCTCTAGCTGTATTCCTCTGTGCTGCGGTGATATTAGGATTATTAATTTCATTCAACTGGTCAGAATTGAGTGCTCTGTCGTAACCATTCACACCGGCAACACTAAAGATTGCATCTCCAGTCAACTTGGTAGTCGCAGAAAATTGCTGACTTTCCACAACTGCTATACGTGCTTCTAAGGGGTCTACTCGTCCTCGCAGTTCTGTTAACCCATCAGCATACTCTTGTTGCAGTCTTTGCAGAGTCTCTAAATCTTCCTTTTTCACAATGTCAGCTGTACTTGTGGCAATCAGTTCTTGAACCCTGTCCAAACAAGCACTCAAACCAGCAGCAAACTCATAGCGAGTCATTGCCCGATTGCCTCTAAAAGTACCGTTTGGGTAGCCGGCAATGCAACCATAGCGTTCAACCAATGATTGCAAAGCACCGAATGCCCAATCTTTCGGTTGTACATCCGATAGTTGCGAGACTGAAGTCACCTGTTCTATTGTTGATGGATCTTCATTGATTTGCTGGTTCTGTTCGGATAAAATATCCTTAACAGGTACTATTGGTGTTTCCGAAACCAGATTATTTTCTGTCTGCAACTGAATGTATTGAGTATCGCTTTCTACTTTTGGAGTAGCTTCCAGCACTGGATTTGCTGATGCAGTTTGTGCAGTGATAACGCTAGTAAACAGCAGTATTGGAGCTATCCACAAAGATAACGCAATAAAATTAAACATTTCCCTCACACCTTTATACCAACTTTATTGATATTTTTCTCCCAAAAAGGTTGGAAAAGTAGTATCAAGGGCTACATATTTTCCCTAAATTTACCAACTTATGCGGAAAATCATAGTTATGTTGGTATTATGACTACCAAGGGATAATTTTATGAAAAAATGTCATGAGCAGGTTGACGATGAACAGAAGACAATTTTTTAGCTTGATCGGTGTAGCAGTTGTCAGCCTGCTGCTAACAATTGGCTTGCCAGTGCTGAGTGACTCTACAGTCGTAGCACAGTCTAACGGCAACTTACTTGTTTCTGCTGCCGCTAGCCTAAAAGATGCGATGGAAGAAATTAAGACTGTTTACCAACAAAGTAAACCAGGAAACAACATCAACTACAATTTTGGGGCTTCTGGTGCTTTATTACAACAAATTCAGCAAGGTGCCCCGGTTGATATCTTTATCTCTGCGGGGAAAAAGCAGGTGGATGCATTAGAACAAGCAGGACAGTTGCTTGGGGGGACTCGTGCGGTATTGGCAAAGAACCGTTTGGTTTTGGTTGTGCCAAATAATGTTGCCGGTGTTACCAGTTTTTATAACCTGACTGGAGATAATATCAAAAAAATAGCGATCGGTGAACCGAGAAGCGTACCCGCAGGACAATACGGTGAGCAAGTCCTAAAGAAATTGGGCATTTTTGAGAAAGTAAAAAGCAAATTCGTCTATGCAAACAACGTGCGTCAAGTTCTAGCAGCAGTAGAAAGTGGTAATGCTGATGCCGGTTTGGTTTATAGAACTGATGCTAAAATCTCTGACAAGGTGAAAATTGTTGTTGCTGCTGATGAAAAATATCATTCACCAATTATCTATCCGATGGCTGTGTTGAAAAGTAGTAAAAACGCTGCTGCTGCGAAGGATTTTGTGGAGTTTTTGAGGAGTGAGCAAGCTAAGGGTGTACTCACTAAATACGGCTTTCTTCTGCCTTGAAGCTCCTTCACTCAACAAGAGGGCATTTATAGAATAAAAAAACAATGTAGAGACGTAGCACTGCTACGTCTCTTGGGATCAGATAACGCATCATAAGCATAGCCGATGTCTATTACATCTGTTTTGTTATCGCCAAATTAGCTTATTCCAAAAGAAGCCTCTCGCTCTATCTGTACTCAGATGAGCGATGAGATGAATTTTGGGGCAATGAGGAAGCGACCAACATTACTGATTGAACGCAGTTCAATCAGTAATGTTGGTCGGTGACGAATTGCCAATAATTGATTTAAGGGTTTGAAATAAATAGGCTTGGCTGGGTTGCTTTTTACC
>NZ_JAOWRF010000321.1 GCF_025753815.1 Plectonema radiosum NIES-515
AGGCGAAGAATTCTTTCCCCCCTCTCCCTCTCCCCCCCTCTCCCCATCTCCCCAACCGAACTGACTGAAGCAGGTTCAGCGATCGCAACTTGTTCTAAAAAGATTTGTCCGGCTGGTTCGTCGTAGCTATATATTTCGGCATAACGACCCCAATCGATGGCAGTGTTTAGTTGCCGTTGGGCTTCTTCAGGGCTAAAATGATTTTCGAGAATATCCAAAACTAGTTCTTCGGGAATGCGTTGATTGCGTTTCGCTTCTAGGAGACGATAAATTTGCTGTACGAGGCGAATTTTATCAAGTAGTTGCGATCGCACGCAACGTTTGCGTTCGTCGATACCACCAGCAATAAATTCTTCTGCGATTGGGGTGAGGCTAATATCACCTTCTACTAGTTCCACAAAATTCATCAATTTAGCAGCTTCGACAATTGGCAGAATATCATCTACCTCTAGTTGCAATTCTTGTCCTAAACGGTAGAGGTCTCTTTCTTTGCGATCTTCCAAAAGTTCTAAAAGACCAGCTATGGAGCCAATTCTCACCTGGGGCAGTGATTGATTTTTGGGTGGTTCTGCCACTGCTGGGGTAGAGGTGGTAGTGGCTGGTGGTTCAATTGTTTCTAAGTCGGGATTTGTGAGAATTTTATATACTTGATCCACTAAGGCTTGAAAGTTGGGATTTTTGCGATCGCGGTAATGAGGTAAAGTAATAGGTAAATCAGCCCGTATTCTTCCCGGATTGCGTCCTAAAACAATAATCCGATCCGCCAAAATCACCGCTTCTTCAATCCCGTGGGTGACGATTAATATAGCTTGGGTAGGTATTTTTCGCTCTAACCACAAATCTAATAATTCAAAACGCAAGTTTTCTGCTGTCAGCACATCCAAAGCCGAAAATGGCTCATCCATGCATAACAATTCTGGTTCTACCGCTAAAGCTCTGGCAAATCCAACTCGCTGACGCATTCCCCCAGAAAGTTCTTTGGGATAAGCATTTTCAAATCCGTCCAAACCGATAATATCAATCATCCGCAACGCCTTTTCTCGGCGAGAGTCAGATTGTGTTCCTTTTGCCTTTAAACCCAGTTCCACATTTTCGAGTACGGTTAACCAAGGATAAAGGGCAAAGCTTTGAAAAACAATTGCTACTCCTGGATTCAAGCCTACCAGAGGACGATTGTGATATATAACTTCACCCTGAGTTGCGGGAATTAATCCAGCAATCATCCGCATCAAGGTAGATTTCCCTGAACCGGAAGGTCCGAGTAAAGCGACTATTTCCCCTGGATGCAACTCTAGGTTAATATTTTCCAGGATTGCGATTTGCTGACCGTTGGGTTGCCCATAAGATTTATTTACACCTCGTAGAACAATCAAGTGTTCTGTGGTTTTGTTTACAGGCATGGCTTTCCCTCTAAAGCTAACCATCAATTAGAATCTCACACTGAAATTATCTTATGCTCAAAGTGTATGCTCTAACTCTGATTATTTTGTTGTATTTGTCAGGGGATAATTTTATCTCCACCATCGAGCTAAAATCACACCTAATTGAACGCTGATAATTCCTAGTATTGCACTGCCAGCCCAATAGAAAGTTGCTGTTAACATTGTGCTATTACGCAATAAACCGACTGTATCCAAACCGTAAGTTGAGAAAGTTGTGTAAGCGCCTAAAAATCCTGTAGTGACTAACAAACGCACTTCTGGAGAGATTATTGTGACATTATTTAGGGCGAAAGTGGCGAAGAATCCCATCGCCAAACAGCCGCTGATATTGATAAAAAAAGTACCATAGGGAAAACTGACTCCAAAGCGATCGCTAAACCATAAAGTTAGATAATATCGACTTAAAGCACCTGCGATCGCTCCTAAACTAATGGCGATGCAATTGCGAATTTCCGCCTGTTGTAACATTTTTAGTTGCTCGTAAGTATTAAAAATGACCAATAACGTCAAATCCCCCATTTTTTCAACGGGGGATTAACTTCACAATAGATTAAGCCTAGGCAGAATTAGGCTTCTCATACCATGTTCGGGAAATTACTTACTTTTGTAAAGACGTTCCTTTCGTAACGTCTCTACGACGGTAGGTAGGTTTTTATTACTGTTAATTAAACGGACATGATATCAGCCCTAAATTGTTCGCAAAAAATTTGAATTCATATTGGACACGCGAAAGTGAAAATTAACTGTGCGTTACCCAAAACCTTTGTAGAGACGCGAAATTTCGCGTCTCTACATATTTTCCACATCGGTTGTCTATTTAAAATCAGCAACGCCTAAAATCGATTTAGCGTCCAACACCTATATATTGGAATCCAGCCCGTACCATTGTTTCAGGATCGAGGAAGTTACGACCGTCAATCATTACCGCGTGAGACATCAACTTTGCCATTTTGGCATAATCGAGATTGCTGAACTGTTCCCATTCAGTTACCAATACTAAAGCATCACAACCATCTGCAAGGCGTTCGGCGTCGGTTTCAACCAACACACCAGAAAGACCATGACGCATTCCGGTTTGAGAAATAATTGGATCGTATGCTTTAACTTTGGCTCCGAGTCGGTTCAACTGCTCAATCAAGTTGAGTGCGGGAGCGTCGCGCAAATCGTCGGTATCGGGTTTAAATGTCAAACCGAGTAATCCGACAGTTTTACCTTTGAGGATTTTCAGGGCTTGTTGGAGTTTTTCTAGAGCAATCAAGCGCTGACGTTCGTTGACGCTGACGGCAGCTTTCAGCAGTTGAGCTTCATAGCCGTAGTCATCAGCGGTATGAACCAGGGCAGAGACATCTTTCGGGAAGCAAGAACCACCCCAGCCGATACCAGCTTGCAAGAATTTGCTACCAATGCGAGAATCTAAACCGATACCTTTTGCTACTTGGGTAATATCAGCACCAACGCGATCGCAAATATTCGCAACTTCGTTAATAAAACTAATCTTGGTTGCCAAAAAAGCATTAGCAGCATATTTAATCATTTCTGCCGAGCTTAAATCTGTTGCCAATACTGGCACTTGAGGTAAAGATTTATCAGAAGCAAAGTTGCGCTCGACAATTGGGGCATACAATTCTTTCATCATGTCGATCGCTCTTGGAGAGTTACCACCCAAGACAATGCGATCGGGGTTAAAGGTGTCGTACACTGCCGAACCTTCGCGCAAAAACTCTGGATTGCTGACTACATCAAACTCAGATGCATACTCAGGCAATTTTTCTTGACTTGCAGCCCCACCTGCGGTAACTAATGTTTTTTGTTCAGCGATACCATCCATAACAAGCATCCGCACCCAGTCACCTGAGCCAATAGGCACTGTAGATTTGTTGACGATGACTTTATAACCACCGTCAAGATTTGCGCCAATCCCACGGGCTACAGCCTCAACGTATCGGGTATCACTTTCACCAGTGGGTAAGGGTGGTGTTCCCACAGCAATAAACAAAATTTCCCCGTGGCTAACACCTGCACTGATGTCAGTTGTGAATTCAATATTACCTGATTGAATGGCAGACTGCATAATTTCCGATAGTCCCGGCTCGAAAATTGGCGACTGTCCAGACTTCATTAATTTGACTTTTTCTTCGTTATTGTCTACGCAAATTACACTATGTCCAATATGAGCCAAACAAGCGCCTGTTACCAAACCAACGTAGCCAGTACCAATTACACAAACACGCATTTTGTTAATTCCTTACTTTTTTGGGGTTAGTTGTCAAAGAGAAATTTTCACTTTTTCACGCATTCCGTAGTCTAGAATCTATGATTAATAGTTTTTTGACTATTGATTACCTTTGATGCGATCGCGGAAATCTTCTACAGTCAGTTTTAACCCCTCTTGCAGAGGAACGGTAGGTTCCCAATTTAACAAAGTTTTTGCTTTGGTAATATCGGGACGGCGACGACGCGGATCGTCAGAAGGTAAAGGCTCAAATTTTATTTCGGAATCCGGATTTATCAGGGTTTGCACGGCTTGAGCTAATTCTAAGATCGTATATTCACCAGGATTGCCTATATTTACTGGGCCCACGTAGTCACTCTTCATCAACCGTAAAAATCCTTCGATCAAGTCGGAAACGTAGCAGAAACTACGGGTTTGGGAACCATCGCCATATATTGTCAAAGGTTCACCCCGTAAAGCCTGAACGATAAAGTTACTTACTACCCGACCGTCATTTTCTAACATCCGAGGACCATAGGTGTTGAAAATACGGACAACCCGAATATCAACTTTATTTTGTCTGTAGTAGTCAAATGCTAAAGTTTCCGCAACTCGTTTGCCTTCGTCGTAACATGAACGCAGCCCAATCGGATTGACGCTACCTCTATATTCTTCAGTTTGCGGATGAATTTCTGGATCTCCGTACACTTCGCTAGTTGAAGCTAAGAAAAACCGTGCTTTGACACGTTTAGCCAACCCCAGCATATTCAACGTCCCGATCACGTTGGTTTTGACTGTTTTGACTGGATTGTACTGGTAATGTACTGGGGAAGCTGGACAAGCCAGATGATAAATTTGATCCACTTCTAACCGAATTGGTTCGGTGATGTCGTGGCGGATGAGTTCAAAGTATGGATGATTCATCCATTTGAGGATGTTTTGTTTATTACCTGTGTAGAAGTTATCCAAACAGATAACTTCATGCCCATCAGCCATTAGTCTGTCGATCAGATGGGAGCCAAGAAACCCAGCACCGCCTGTCACCAAAATTCTCATAATTTACCAGTTATTTACATAGGGATTGCAAAATGCGCTCGCGCCTGTTTTTAGAGTACCCAGCCTGATAATAAAAATAGAGCACTTCCACGGGTAACTAAAAAGTATTTTTATCGGCGATTTACTTCTAGGTGCAATCAAGCAGTTGATTACTTCACAATTCACTTAGCAAAATAACAAAGATTGGTAGCGTAATCTGGGCTTTTAGGCAATACTTTACAAAATCTTTAAAAATATAAAGTTTTGAAACTAGGGAATAGGGATTAGGGACTAGTAGTCAACCAGAGCAACTTTGCGCTTGTGATACCGATAATTGGTAAGCTACCTCAAGACGGCGGTAGATTTTGCAAAGCCGAGGTTGGATTTAGTAGATATTTATTGCTGGGAGGCTGACGTTATGCTCTAGTTACATAGAAATACTGATGAAAATATAACCTGCTTAGGCACAGACCAAGAGCGAACTTGACTCAACGTAACAGGAATGATGTGGCTGACATCAATCGTAAATCGATATTTTAAGTTAATGGCAGAATCAAGATATTTTTGATGATGCTGTGATAAATTCT
This sequence comes from Plectonema radiosum NIES-515, assembly GCF_025753815.1. GTDB lineage: Bacteria > Cyanobacteriota > Cyanobacteriia > Cyanobacteriales > Nostocaceae > Hassallia > Hassallia radiosum_A. The sequence goes on from NZ_JAOWRF010000321.1 coordinate 5,277, forward strand.
GGCACTAAATGCGATCGCCACAACTCACGCTTTCACTTTTAGCGCGATCTTCCAATTGGATAATCACTTCGATGTTCCATTTTCCTTGGAATTTACCAAATTACTAGAGAATAGAAATTAGCTATTTTTCGATCAGATGTAATAATGGAAGCTTCGTTTTTTTTGGCAACAGCTACCACTACTCTATCTACTGGGTCTCGATGTTCCCATTCTAGTTTGACACTCTCTAGCCAAATTTCTTCATCAATTGGAATAATCCGAATAACATCTGACTTTTTTAGAACTGTTTTGTCTGGATCTAAACTCCACCAGATGAGAGCGCACGTATCAAGGACTATTTTTATACTTCCTGCCATTCTTCAGTAGTTGGGGTAGTTAAATCTTCAAAATACTTAACTTTACCGCGCATATTCTGAAATAATTCTGCGGTTGAAGGAGGGTTTTCGTACTGAGAAATTTTCACAACAGGTTTATTTCCATCAGTCACTAAAATTTCTTCACCTTCTAATTCTACAAGTTGCAGAAATTCTAGTAATTTTTCTTTTAATTGATTCTTGTCAACTGTTTTCATACTCTTAGTTTTTGTTTGTGGTTATTAATGCTGTTGGCGAAAGGGCTAATACTTTATATTATCTCAACAAAAGCATAAGGCATTAAAGAGTCAAGCGATCGCCCCAAATCGCCCTTCTATTGGATAATCACAAGATGCTTTTAGGGATTATGGACTAGGTAAGAAGGTTGTTTACTATTTCCCATTTTCCAGTCCCCAGTAAAGAGTCCCCATTACACAGCAGATGTAGTATTGGGAACTGCTGCTGTAGGCAAAACTACTGTGGGATTGCGTTCTGGTTCGCCAAGCATGACGATAGAGCAGGTGAGTTGTCTGGCTAACTGGGTAGTGACATCACTAATGGCTAATCCACCAGGGCTGGTGCGGTTACGTATAAAAGGTAATACTACTAAATCATATAATCGCGCTGCTTGCAAAATTGCTTGGGCAACGTTTTCATGGGCAATGATTTGAACTTCTGGGGGATTGGGCAAAGCTAATTTAGATACTAATAAGCTAAGTTGCGATCGCCTAGAAGCGATTTTACTGGAACTAGTGCGGCGATCGCATACATTCAAAACGGTAACTTGCGCTTGATTTGCTTCTGCTAACATGATCGCAAATTGAACGGGGTGCAATGACGGTGCCATCAGGTTTTCTAGTGGCACTAAAATTCGTTGAATTTTTCTCGGTGATTCTACTAAACGTGTCACTGCTACCGGACAATGAGATGCCCAGAGAACGCTGTCAATCACATTGCCAAATAAACGTGCTCTCAGCCCAGTCCGCTTACCCCAACCCATAACAATTAAACTAGCTTTTTGTTCGCGAGCAGCTCTGCTGATCCCCTGAGCAAAAGCATCATCAATTCGCAGCAATGGTTCTGCTTCTACGCTGAATACTTGACTTTGAGCGGTGGCTTTGGAAAGTAAGCGTTCACTACGTTGCAGAGAAATTTCTAATTGTGGTGCATCCATGTGAGCCGCCGAGTTAGCGATCGCTAACGGTATAATTCTACCATTTTCCTGACGCGCTAATAATGCCGCCATTTCAATCAAATATTGCTGAGTTTGCGGATTGTAAACAGGTACGACTATAGTAAAATTACTGTGTTTTTTATCTATATTTTGATAGGGTGGTGTTGTAATTGTGTGCTCCTCAACAGATGATGAAGCTAAACCAGCAGCAAGCCGACTGGTAATCAACGGTCCTAGGGTTGATGTCACCAGCATTAAGACAATGACACTATTTAATACCCCTATTGGTAACAACTCTGCCCGATATCCGACTAATGTTGCCGCTAATGTCGCACCCACTTGGGGTAGACTCAGCGACCACATCATTAACATTTCTTGCCAGTTATAGCGGTAAACTAGTTTTGCTAAAAAAGCGGCGAGAAATTTGCTGAAAAATAAACCAATTACAATAAATAGGGTTAGCTTCAGGGTGCTCAAGTTGCTGACAGCTGGCAAATTAATTAATGAGCCAAGGTGAACAAAGAAAATAGGAATGAACAGCACGCTACCAACGAACATTACCTTTTCTTTGACTGGTCCAGAAGCGAGGACACCATTTACCGCCAAACCGGCTAAAAAGGCTCCAACGATTTTTTCTACTCCGATTAATTGAGCACCTACAGCGGCAAGAAATACGCAAAGCAATACAAATAAAAATTGGTTTCCCTCATCGTCTCCAGAACGCCGAAAAAATTCTTTACCTGCCCAATCAAAGCCGACTAATACAACGACTAAGTAAATAATTAAGGAATTAAATAAAGTTATTAGCCCCCAATAGCTGAATTGTTTAGCATGAACGGCTATACACAGAGATAACACTAGCAGTCCGCCAATGTTAGTAAAAATTGTGGCTCCAATGGTGACGCTGACGGCTTGATTTTTGACTATTCCTAGACGATTGATCAGCGGATATGCCAACAAAGTGTAAGAAGCTAACAAAGAGCCAATTAATATCGAAGCATTGCTGCTAAAGCCAAAAATGTGCCCGATTAATGTTCCTAAGGCTAGGGGGATAAAGAAGGTAAAGCTGCCAAATCCAAAAGAACGGCTTTTCTGACGCCGGAATTGTTCTAAGTCAATTTCTAACCCCGCGATAAACATCAAGTAGACTAACCCGATATCTGATAGCAAATTGATAGTTGGCGAATCAGGCTGAAATACATTCCAACCTGATGGACCAAGTACTACCCCCGAAAAAACCAAACCTACTAATCCGGGTAGTCTTAGCCGCTCAAATAGAATCGGTACGACTAAGATAACCACTAATAAAATGGCAAAGGGAACAATTGGTTCGTTGCCGAGAACTTGGTTTGTCGGTTCTAAAGCAAGAACTTGGGAGATGAGTTCCATAGGTAGGACTTGTATGTTCGCAAGCTTGGTGAAGCGAAAATTGCCCCAAGGCAATTGTTTGCTGTGAAAATAAATCAATCATCCACCCTGGAGAAATTGAAAAAGTCAGAAAATTTGACTTACCTTCTGGGGAGGGGGTTCATGGGTTCATGAAAAAAGGGGAAAGAAAGAAGAAGTTATTAGGACTTAGACACGCTCTCAAATAGGACATCATGTGTATGAACCGAGTTTAGTCGTTCCAGGATGGATGACAATCACCAAAATATGGGTAGCGATCGCCTAAATATCGTCAAAAAATCAGGTTTTAATGCCTTAAATGCATACTACATATTTGGTATTTTCTGTCAATGCGTAAGCCATAGTTATTTAAAACACGCATAAAAATTTTTCCTTTTCTTTCCCCTTTCCCCTTTCCCCTTTCCCATGAACCCCCTCTTCATGAATTCGGGTGGGGTCGCAATCCCCACTCAATTTCTTTCCCATGAACCCATGAACCCATGAACCCCCTCTTCATGACAGAAGTTGAGGCGATCGCCTATGCTAACTATCTATGGGTGGATTTGGCTGAGGATAAATCGCAAGCGATCGTAATCGTCTTTGAGCAGCACACTTAAGGTTCTACCGGCTTTGATTAACCATTGCCGATCGGCTTTGCGTAACTGGTACACTTCTCTAACCGCAGCAGCGGTTAATGAGTCTACTGGTGCACCGTTGACAAAAAGCAATGTCCGCAAAAAATCTAGCTCTTCAGTGAATTTAACGATCGCTTCTGGTTCGCACCGATAAACAGCTTGATGAATTTGTGGCGGACGCGGTGGTAGATACTGATACACTCGATTCTGAGAACTTATGCTGCCAGATGGCTGTTCAAATCCGACGATCGCTGCCCGAAACTCCGTTTTCAGCATGGCGAATATCTGGGGTTGTTCCTCTCGCAAATCTTGCAAAGACAACCCTAAGGCTCTTGCTCTGTGTACGGAATCTATGGGCGATGTTGTTGCATAATACACCAACCCATAAACTTGATTGCCCGATTCTTCATCCACAGAACAAACCCAGCTACCGAATGGTGGCATGGGTGGAAAGCTCAAATCTTCAGGTTCCAGACACTGTGCCAAAAATTCGGTAGTAGTAGTTTCGATCACCTCCGCAATGTGGTTGGGGTGGCGATCGCAATAAGCAAACTGTGGTAAAGGAAGGCGCATAGTAGTGCTGAGTTATGAGTTATGAGTTATGAGTTATGAGTTATGAGTTCTCTTAACTCCTCACTCCGTTCCTCCTAACCCCTAACTAACGTGCGTTTATTTCGCTTTTTTTCGTCCGGCAGTGGTTTCTACAACAGCCAATTCGCTGAGTCGAAAGGTAACTAACTTATCCCAGTTACCACCTTCAAACAGTACGGCTACCTTGCCATCACTCACCCGTTGCACGAGTCCCTCAAAGCGATAATAAGTATCTGCGGGATTCTTGACACAAACAGTCGCTCCTGGCAGGATCATGATTTTAACCTCGCTTGTTTCCTTTTAATAGCTTAATACTTCTAAGCAGTCCATAGTCAAAAGTCTATTGACCCTTGACCCTTGACCCTTGACCCTTGACTAATATCTCTGCCTCTGTTGACGAAAATTCGCGACTGATTCTACTAGTCCCAAGGCGATGAAGTTGCTCAACATGGCAGAACGACCGTAACTCATCCAAGGTAGGGGAATCCCTGCCACTGGTGCTAAACCAACCGTCATGCCTACATTAACAATCACCTGAAAGACGATCATCGACAAAACGCCAATAGCCAACAACGAGCCAAAATTATCTTTGGCGGTTTGAGCAATATGTAATAATCGCAGACAAATAAAGCATAAGACAACCAGCAATAGCAAACAACCAATCAAACCGAATTCTTCACCTACCGCAGAGAATATAAAGTCTGTATGCTGTTCGGGAACGAAATTGAGTTGAGTCATCGGACCCTTATTTAGTCCCCATCCCCAAATTCCTCCAGCACCAATGGCAATGCGAGATTGAATTAGGTGATATCCTGTTCCGAGGGGATCGCCATCGGGATTGAGAAATGAGGTGATCCGACCTTTTTGATAATCTTTCAATATATGGTTCCAGACGAAGACACCGATTTCGCCACCTAGCATGTTCAAAACCCATGCACTGATGCCGCTAATACCAAATCGACGCCAGGGGAGAGTCAAAAAGCCTAGTACACCCATAGCGACTGACCAAATTAATCCTAAAGGTCCTAAAGATACTTGGTCAAACAAAACTATCGGTGCTGAAAGGGGCCAAGGTGTACTAAAGAGAATCGCCGCGACGATGGGAGAAATCATTAGTATTAACCAGCCTGGATTAGCATTTGCCCAGTACAACATCCCTAAAACGATCGCCCCAAATACCAGTGATGTTGCCAAATCAGGTTGTATAAATACTAATGCCCAAGGAATGGCAGTAATTGCCAAAGCGCGGAAAACGTTATCTATTTGAGAAGCGCTGCGCTTGTGTAACAAAGCCGCTAGGGTGATGATTAACCCGATTTTGGCAAATTCCGAGGGTTGTATGGGAACACCTGCGATACTAACCCAGCGTTGTGCTCCTTTGGCTGCGTGACCAGCTACCATCACGGCGATCAAGCTGACATTGGTTATTGTATAAGTGATCCAGTGCCACTGAATCAAATTTTCGTAGCGGATGCGGGCAAGGATCAGGGCTATTACGGTACCAATGCCACCCATCAGCCAGTGCCACCACCAGTCTGTGAGTCCTTGGTTCAATTCGGTACTTTTGATCATAATGCCACCAAATATAGTGATGGCGATTGGTAAGCCAAGTAACAGCCAGTCTGTTTGCTGCCAGGGTTTAACCCATTGCTGCCAGCGAATTTTTGACGCGGACTTTTTGGAGAGCGACCTTTTTAACAACATTGATTGTGTGATTTTAGACTTGAGGTTTTAGATTTTAAATTTAGTCAGCACTTGAAATCTGTATTCCCCGGTTGGGGATGGGGAACCAGACGAAAATTTAAATTCTATGTTAAGGCAGCAACTGACACTTTGCCGGCGATGGTGAGGGCGATCGCATACAATGCTTTTGCACTAGCTGAATCTGGTTCCCCGACAACAATCGGCACACCGCTATCACCCCCAACTCGCGTACAAATCTCTAGGGGGACGCACCCCAGCAATGGCACACCCAACTCGGCAGCAGTTTTCTCACCACCACCGGAACCAAAGATGTCATATTGCTTATCTGGCATATCTGGGGGTATAAAATAACTCATATTTTCCACTATCCCCAAAATTGGCACGTTCATCTGCTGAAACATCCGCAAGCCTTTACGAGAATCTAACAAAGCTACGTTTTGCGGTGTGGTGACAATTACTGCCCCTGCCATTGGCACAGCTTGTGTCAAAGTTAACTGGGCATCCCCCGTACCTGGTGGCATATCCACAATTAAATAATCGAGTTCTCCCCATTCCACTTGATAGAGAAATTGGCGAATCACTCCATTCAGCATTGGTCCGCGCCAAATCACTGGCTGATCTCGGTCAATTAAAAAGCCCATTGAAACTAACTTGACGCCGTGATTAAAAGCAGGTTCCAGGATTTCGCCTTTTTCACCAGGACGGACAGTAATTTGGGCATCACTCAGTCCTAGCATGGTGGGATCGTTGGGACCGTAAATATCAGCATCAAGTAAGCCAACTTTTGCCCCGGTTTGCGCTAATGCTACCGCCACATTCACAGCTACCGTACTTTTACCTACACCACCTTTGCCGCTAGAAATGGCGATAATGTTTTTGACACCACTAATGCCAGTGCGGTCAGGTAAGCTTTTTTGCTGAGGTGTTTCTGCTGTGACTTCTACAGCTATATCTGTAACACCGGGCAGTTTTTTTACGGCTCTTTTGCAATCATCAACGATAAATTCACGTAGGGGACAGGCGGGTGTCGTTAATACTAAAGTGAAGCTGACTTTGCCGGCGTCAATTTTGACGTTGCGAATCATGTTGAGTTCTACCAGACTTTTGCGAAGTTCTGGGTCTTCCACGGGTCGCAGCACATTTAGAACCGACTGAGCATCGAGGACATCATACATCGTGTTTTCACCCTTGCGGCTGTAATAAATATGAAGCAAATAATTTTTATTTTTCTATTTGCATCTTAACTTTATGGAGGTATTGCTAGTTGATGATTGTTAGTTGGAGCGTGGATGGTTGATGGTTGTTATTTGACGGTTATCGACTAACCACTATCCACTATCCACCAGCTGGCAATCCTGCCTTTTCTACAGCATCAACTAAAGCGCGGGCTACGCGATCGCTATAGGGACGGGAAAACGACCAAATCAGAGGCGATAACCAACCACGTAGGGTGACAGAATAAGATAAACAAGTGCCACAAACTGTGGACTCTAGTTGATAAGTCACTCGTTCTTCTATACCAGGAATCGCCAACACACGTACAGTTAAAAGTTCTCTGGGATTGACGCGCTCGACAAAAATGCGGATAGGAATCGGTGACAAGCGTGTTACTGCTTGATAAATCAATCCGGGTTTGGGTACTAATCCGTAGGGTACGTTGGTACTCTTGAGCATTGGATGCCACGAAACGTCTGCTAAATCTACTACCTTTTGCCATAGTTCGTCTGGTGAAGCAGAACTAATTTCTCGATACGTTCGCACCAGAGAAGCACAAAACAGACGCCGTTTGCGGTGGATAAATTTGGACAACCAAGCTTGCATTTTTCTAATCCTCTTGCTGGCTACACATCTGGTTGGGGCACGCTCGCATTGGGCAATGGGAATAAAAAGAAGCTAGACGTATTTCACAAAGGGACAATGCCCCATGCCCTATGCCCCATGCCCTATGCCCGTTTATATGTTTATTTTTTTGTACGCCCTATGCCCCTACACACAATCTCAAAGTAATATCTTTTAATTGCAACTTGGTATCACACTTAAATGTTCACATAAATTAAGCATAAAAAACTTAGTCGATATACAAGCCTATACGCATTTGAGGGACAATATCTTTAGTTATACCCACGTTTGGTGGGTGAATGCTCTCCTTGTAAAGCTATACAAGCAATTGCGATTTGAGTCGGTTTTTTTGGCGCGTATTGCCTGCAAATGTTTAAGTTGAGAGATTTGTTGCACGGAATTGAAATTGTAATTTAGGTTGCTGAATTTATGATGTTGACCAACTCGCTTCATCGCCAAACCGAATCATCTAAGTCTTTACCGCCAACTGACGCTAAAGTTAGGGTGAGTCAGTTTATGAAACAGTTGCAGGACAAAATTGCTCAAACCCTAGAAGACTTAGATGGTGTGGGTAAGTTCCAACAAGATAGTTGGGAACGTCCTGAAGGAGGTGGAGGGCGATCGCGTGTGATGCGTGAGGGTGCAATATTTGAACAAGCTGGTGTGGGTTTTTCCGAAGTTTGGGGAGATCACCTACCACCTTCTATTTTAACCCAACGCCCAGACGCAGAAGGACACCGTTGGTATGCTACGGGTACTTCAATGGTGCTACATCCTCGCAATCCTTATGTACCCACCGTTCACCTAAATTATCGTTATTTTGAAGCAGGTCCGGTGTGGTGGTTTGGTGGTGGTGCGGATTTAACTCCTTTTTACCCATTCGCTGAAGATGCAGCACATTTTCATCAAACTATCAAAGGAGCATGTGATCAGCATCACTCAGAGTATTATCAAGTGTTTAAACGCTGGTGTGATGAATATTTCTACCTCAAGCACCGTGGGGAAACGCGGGGTATAGGTGGTCTATTTTTTGATTACCAACACGGTGAAGGTGAGTTATATCGCGGTCCCCAGCCTGATGGTGAAGCGGCTATTTACAGCAATCAGGTAGGTGCGCCAGAACCACGCACTTGGGAAGAATTATTTACTTTTGTGCAAAATTGTGGTAATGCATTTTTACCATCTTACGTGCCAATTGTCGAACGGCGACATAATACAGAATATGGCGATCGCCAACGGAATTTTCAACTTTATCGTCGGGGTCGGTATGTAGAATTTAACTTGGTTTATGACCGAGGCACTATTTTTGGTCTGCAAACCAACGGACGCACCGAATCTATTCTCATGTCTTTACCTCCCCTGGTACGCTGGGAATACGGCTATCAGCCAGAACCTAATTCCCCCGAAGCCCAATTGTCCGAAACCTTCCTCAAACCTCAAGATTGGGCAAACTGGACAGCAAACCACAGCGTTGACTAATCAAGTGCTCAGTCCTGATTTCTCAGGACTGAGAATGAATAATTCAGACTTTTCTCTCAAGTCAAGATGTCTTTGAGAAAAAATCTTGACTCAAAACTGATGACTATTTTCTCCTCAGCACTTCATTCCTCAGCACTGTTTTGGTGAGTTAAACTACTATCATAGAAAGCACTTAGCAAAAAAAAGTGACACTTTTGGCTGTTGCTTGTTAATCTCAAGCATAAGCATTGGACGTTTTTCTCAATTGGTGAGCCAACTATTTCACTATGAGCTTCTAAACTGTGTATCAGTAGCAAGGTGATAAAGATTACTGGAAAATAATCTTTTGGCTCACAAGTCCAACGCTAAACACAGCCGATGTCAATTTGACAAAAGTGCCAACGGGAGGCGAGCGTGATTCATATAGATCAAAAAAGTTATACAACTCAAGATGGCAATACCGTTATTGTCTTAACTCCATCCGGTCGCCTAGATATTACCACAGCTTGGCAATTTCGCTTGAAGTTACAGGAATGTATCTCTAAACTAAGTCGTCATGTAGTTGTTAATCTCGGTCAGGTGAATTTTATTGATAGTTCTGGTCTCACATCTTTAGTCGCGGGGATGCGTGATGCTGATAAAGTCAAAGGTAGTTTCCGTATCTGTAATGTACATCCAGAAGCAAAACTGGTATTTGAAGTGACGATGATGGATACAGTCTTTGAAATCTTTGAAACTGAAGAGGAAGCTTTAGAAGGTGTACCTCGCAGCATCGCTAGTTAAAAAAAGAAGTTAGGAGTGATCTGAAAAAAGTTAAGAGTTAAAAGTGAGGAGTGAGGAGTTAATTAAAAAACTCATAACGAAAGCTCCTCATAACTCATAACTCATAACTCATAACTCATAACTCATAACTCATAACTCATAACTCATAACTCATAACTCATAACTCATAACTCATAACTCATAACTCATAACTCATAACTCATAACTCATAACTGCCGATCGCTTGGTGTAGCGATAGGGACCCATAATCGCTCCCCAAGTCGCTTTTCCTGTTTCTGGGTCAATTCCTTTGTCGTAGCTATAAAATTCGTCCTTAGTGGCTTCAAAACCTAAGGAAACTTGGATGGTATTGCCATTATAAGTAAAGCAGCAGCGAGCCTCAGGCGGTGCAGTAGCTATAAATTTGTAGCAATTGGGACTTATTTCTTCTTGAGTAACACAAAGAATGCAACCCGGTAATAAATTTAATTGGTCTGGTGTCAGGGTATTTAGTAAAGCGGGGTTTTGACCAGCGCATTTTAAGGCATCTGGATTTTTCGGCATATAATATTGGACTTGGATAGCATCAGCGTCAGGCTTTTGGTGTAACCGCATAATTCGCTGACGGTAAGGCTGATCTAATTTCAGAATATTAGCTTGTTCAGCAAACAGGGTAAAACTGTCTTCTGAAAATAAAGCAACAGGTCTTTGCCACATACGCAGATGAACATACCAAACTGGATCAGCGATCGCTTGAGCGCGATTATCAAATTCACCAGCCAAATATTCAGCTAAGGCAGTTAATTGTGGCGATAAGCTCATATTGATGCACAATTATGAAGTATCATAATTTTTACATAGTTTTGTCCGGCTAATGATTTCCAACTCTTGTGGTGTGTTAAAAGATAATTTTACTACCGCTATTCATCAAGCAGCCAATACCTATGTAAACCTCAACGGGAGCAAAGTTGCCGTGAAGCGAGAGCTAGATTAAATCGTCAAATTCTTGGCTAAAGTTATTCATGTTTGCTCAACGTGAGTGACAGTTGACAGCGTTATAAATTGCTGGTAATTTGGAATTGGTGCCGAAAACCAAGGCCTAATTATCCGGTTTGTAAACCGCAGTTCTGTCAAAACTGACCAGCCTGTTACAAGGTCGAACGGGAAGTCCACGTTTCGTTAAATTGGTTGAAAATAGTGGCTGACTCATGGCTAAAAGCTTCAGTATGTGATGAAGAAGTGGAATACCAAGCATAGGCTCGGCTAGAGCCGAATTGACGCCTGGGGACTGTTGTAGCCGTCTACCTTGGTGGAAGCAGGAAGCAAACCCTCTAGAAATATTCATTTCTAGTTGAATGGTGAGGCTTGAATAAGTTTAACCAAGTTTTGTGTAGCAGAATAAAGATACGTCGCCCAAAAGATTTTCTTTGTGAATAACCTCCGTACTGTCTCTGATACAAAGCGAACATTCTATAACCGCCACACGCGCCCGATAAATACGATTTATCGTCGAGTGGTGGAAGAACTGATGGTAGAAATGCATCTGCTATCGGTAAACGCTGATTTTAGCTACAATCCAATTTATGCCTTGGGCGTCGTCACTACATTCGACCGCTTCATGCAAGGCTATCTGCCAGAACAAGATAAAGAGTCAATTTTTAATGCCCTGTGTCAGGCTATAGAGGAAGATCCGCAACGTTATAGACAAGATGCACACCGTTTGCAAGCTTTAGCGCAAAGCTCTGCATCCAAAGATTTAATTGGGTGGTTAAGCCAAACGACTCATTTAGATCGAGATGCTGACTTAGCTGAACAACTGATTGCGATCGCTAACAATGCCAATTTTAAATATAGCCGTTTGTTTGCGATCGGTTTATTTTCTTTATTAGAACTGTCAGATCCAGAATTAGTCAAAGATGAAAAACAGCGCATTGAAGCACTGAAAACCGTTGCAAGTGGCTTGCATTTATCCGATGACAAACTCACTAAAGATTTGGATCTATACCGTTCCAATCTAGATAAAATGGCCCAAGCACTAATTGTGATGGCAGATATGCTTGCAGCCGATCGCAAAAAACGCGAACAGCGTTTACAGCAATCAACAACTAAAGTTGCTCCTCCATCTACAAACGAATAGTTACAAATTCAAAGTTAGCATTTATAAAGTGATGAGTGATGAGTCATGAGTTATTAATAACTTCTAACTTTTAATTCCGCTCCTCCAAACTCCAAACTTTATATCCCTAATAAAAAGATGTTTGAATCTTAAGTAGTTATCTGTAAGTTAGCAGAAATTTTTTGCCAAGCAAGATTAATTCTGTATATCTTTAGGTTTTGGGAAATAGGGAAGATGAGGGGGGGACGGGGGGAAAGAAGA
>NZ_JAOWRF010000217.1 GCF_025753815.1 Plectonema radiosum NIES-515
GGACAGGGGGGACAAGGGGGAGAACTCCCGTACAGACGTTCCACTCGAACGTCTCTACCTAACTCCTCACTCTTAACTCCTAACTCCCCACTCCCCACTCCCCACTCCCCACTCCCCATTCCCCCACTCCCATTATTTACGGAGATACGAACCGCCAAGATGCCAAGAACGCCAAGTCAAGAGGGGAAGGAGTTGATTGCATACCTTCGTTCGCCGATCGCTATTCGGGAACGTTGTGAGCAATTGTTTGTATTGGCGATTGAAGATAAGTTGCCAAATTTTGCTTGTGATTTGATGCAGTTGGATAGGGTAGCAGATTATGTGATTTCGGTGATGCGGGATGAGTACCCAAGTTTGGATATTCCGTTTCACAGTCGTTGGCGACATTTTGAGGCTTCTGGTGTAAAACGTTTAACTCTGTTGGATGAGATGTTGGTGGGAATGACACCGCTGCAAAAAGCGATGGCGAAGTTTGATTTGGCGATTATTAGTGTTTTGTTGGATGCGGGAGCGGGAAACCGCTGGCGTTATTATGAGCAGGAGACTAATTTGGGTTTTGGGCGGAGTGAAGGTTTGGCTGTGGCTAGTTTCCGGATGTTTTGTCAAGGTGCTTTTTCGAGTGAAGAAGGCAGTCTTTTACAAGCGGATGCTCGAAGGTTGCAATTCTTAACAGAAGAAGAATTGGCGGATGGGTTTCAGGTAAATGCCGAAAATCCTTTGGTGGGGGTTGCTGGACGGTTGAAGTTGTTGCAAAAATTAGGACAAGCTTTAGTATCTTCTCCTGATTTATTTGGCGAAGTAAATCCGCGTCCGGGAAATATGGTAAATTACTTAATGGGAAAATCTGAAAATCAGGCGATCGCGGCAACAACGGTTTTCGATGCAGTGTTAGAAGGACTCAGTGATATTTGGTCTGGACGAGTAGAAGTTGCTGGAGTTAACTTGGGGGATGTTTGGTTTCACCCCGCTGTTGCTGATGATGGTTTGGTGCCATTTCATAAGCTGTCTCAATGGCTTACTTACTCTTTGTTGGAACCATTACAGGAACTCGGTTTAAAAATTACTAATTTAGATGCGCTGACTGGTTTGCCAGAATATCGCAATGGGGGGTTATGTCTGGATTTGGGACTTATCAGGGTCAAAGATTCACTCTTTTTGCGATCGCTGAATCTAGTATCATCAGAAGTTATAGTTGAATGGCGTGCAATGACTGTGATTTTGTTAGATCGCATCGCTGTTACAGTACGGGAAAAGTTGGGTATGAGTGCTTCAGAGTTGCCACTGGTGAAAATCCTCCAAGGTGGAACTTGGACAGCAGGACGAAAAATTGCCGCAGAACTCAGAACAGGTGGTGTCCCCCCTATACAAATAGAAAGCGATGGGACTGTATTCTAACTGTAAGTAGTTACTTGTCTCTGAAGATAGCGATCGCTATCTATAGTTTATGAAAGCAACGCTTGAGAACAAAATTGGTATCAGGAATAACTATGAATGCTTACAAAAAATATATCACTATAGAAGACCCAAATAATGTAGTTTTATCAGGTTTACCTTTTAAATCAGGACAACGGGTGGAAATCATTATTTTGGCAGAAGAGAATCCCAGAGCAGAAATTAGTCAAAAAGTAAAAAAATTATTTGATAAAACACAAGAAATTCCGGGAGTACAAGAGATTACAGAAGAAGAAATTGCAGCCGAAATTGAAGCTTACCGTCGCGGCGAATGAAAGTGATAATTGATACAAACGTTTTAGCTTCTGCTGTCCTTAGAGGTAGAGAACCAAGAACAGTCCCAACAGTTTATTATTGATAATTCCGAATTTGAGTGGATTGTATCGACAGAAATTTTAGCAGAATACAAGGAGGTTTTGAATCGGAAAAAATTTAAGTTGACAGATGAAGTCAAAGCCGAATGGTTTGAAATTATCGATACATTTCCGACTATTATTAATGTGAATGTGGGGATTGATTTTACTAGAGATAGGAAGGATGCCAAATTTTTGACTTGTGCTATGGCTGCGGATGCTGATTTTTTGATTACTGGAGATTTTGATTTTACGGAAGCTCAAACTTTAGTGAAGACTACTATTATTTCTGTATCTTTGTTTCAAAGGTTGGTTTGTGATATTGGGGAATAAGAAAAGGTGAATGTTGAACAAAACCTTCCTTCAATTTAAGAAGTGGTAGAAAAGGGACTGACTGGATGGATACCTAAAGTTGTAGTTGTGGTAAACAATAACTCTAGTAAGAAAAGCCCTCTTTCTTTGGAAATAAGGGATTGCTATTACTTATTTTATATATTCAATTTTCTCAAAAAATATGGCACAAGTAACTCTAATTGACCATCCGTTGATTCAGCATAAATTAACGCTGATGCGTAAAGTTGAAACTAGTACGGCAAAATTTCGCGTCCTCCTGAAAGAAATTAGCTTGTTGTTGGCTTATGAAGTAACGCGGGATTTACCGCTGAAATATGAACTGATAAAAACGCCATTAGCGCCAATGAATGCACCAGTACTGGCACCGGAAAAAAAACTGGTTCTAGTTTCGATCATGCGGGCAGGACAGGGGATTTTAGATGGAATGCTGGAGCTAATGCCATCGGTGAGGGTGGGACATGTTGGTTTATATCGCGATCCAAAAACGTTGATTCCGGTGGAGTATTATTTTAAGGTTCCCGATGACGTGGATAAGCGAGATATGCTGGTGGTCGATCCGATGTTGGCTACTGGTAATTCAGCGGTAGCAGCGGTGGAAAGACTCAAATCAACTAATCCGATGTCGATTAGGTTTGTCTGCTTACTTGCTGCACCAGAAGGCATTGAGCATTTTTGTGCGGTACATCCTGATGTGCCTTTGTATACGGCAGCCATTGATGACCACTTGGATGAACATGGTTATATTATACCGGGTTTGGGAGATGCAGGCGATCGCTTGTTTGGTACAAAGTAAGTCAATAGTTTAGATAAAAAAGGTAAAAGATAAAAAGTAAATTTTGTCTTCTTCCTTTTTCCTTATTTTCTCAGATGTGTCTATTGGGGGAGGCAAAAGGTTATCCTAGCCTTCCATGATATTGTTATGTTCATATTTTGCAATCAAGCTTGATGAATAGTATTCATAGTTAATATTGCAAACAAATGGGCATCTACTAAACAACGACTTCAATAATCCAATAATTTTGAAATCTACAAAGTGTAGGTTATCTCAGTGTGACTGAGACTTGAATTAACTCAATGGCAAACATAAGAGGGTAAAATTTTGATTATTTATCTGAATTTATAACAAATACATCATTAATCAAAAAAATATCTTCTTTCAAGAGAGTTATTTAAAATCAATAAATTATTTATGGTGAGACCAACTATTGGACAATTAGAACGAGAAATATCACAGCGTATCGGTTCTTTCTATAATGCTCAACTTGGGGTACGTCCTAGTAAAGTTATTTGCCATTGCTTTGATAAACAAATTGTCGTTACTTTAGAAGATTCTATTACTCTCGTTGAGCAAGCTCTTGTTGATGGTAATTTGAAGAAATTAGCCGAGGAAGTGAGAGTGAATTTAAATAAAATAATTAAGCCACAAATTAAAACTTTGATTGAAGAAATTATTGACACAAATGTCATAGACGTGATTAGCAATTCCAGTTTAGCAACTAATCGGACTGGGATCATTGCTATTTTGGAACAATTGCCTGCGGTTCGCAATCTCGAAGCTATTCCTAAAGTTGACTTGAATAGTATCAAGGACTAATAAAATGCGCGGATTTTGGCGTAAATAATATGAAAAGATATTTGATGATGATAATTGCACCAACGATGAGAACCGATTCAATACCGCCATACACTAGCCGTGAGATAATAGTTCTGTTAGTTAATCAATGTCAAAGATGATCGAGGTCAAAATCAGCGATCGCATTCGCGAATTTTCCCACTCTTGACTGAAGACATCAGACAACCTATTTGAAAAATAATGTATAGACGTTAAATTTAACGTCTATACAAGGGTTTGGGCAACGCATAGTTCATTTATGGAGATGTCTATTGTGATATACACTAAGGAAACTGAAAGAGTCAGATCAAACATATACTCAAATGCAATACATAAAAAAGAACAAAGAACTTTTACGTGTGATTCTTGCAGTAGCTATCATCATAGTCGGAATCACCCACTTTACCGTTGCCGAGCAATATGTGAGAATTGTACCCCCGCAACTCCCCAATCCTTTAGGATTAGTTTATCTGAGTGGTTTTTATGAAATATTAGGTGGTATTGGTTTATTGGTTCCACCTTTAAGTGAACCTGCTGCTTGGGGATTAATTGCTCTTTTTATTGCGGTTTACCCAGCTAATATTAACATGGCGGTCAATCACATCAAAATTGACCATGTACCAGATTCAAACTTACTGCAAGCGATAAGACTGCCCTTACAAGCGGTTTTAATAGCTTGGGCTTGGTGGTATACAAAACCGAGCGATCGAGAAAAACAAGCTTCAATTATTCCCAAGTATCTTATTCCTAAAGAACTGGAAACTGAAATATAAACCAAAGTGTGAAGTATGATATTGGAAAAAGCTTTGACTATTCATACTTAATTTTGATATGAGTACAGCAAATACAGTACAACAATTGCAGGCAGAATGGGTAACACCAGAAAATTTTCGTCGTTATGGACAAGTTATTTTTGCGAGTCAGGACGGAAAAGCTTACGATACTGAAGATGCCGTGTTAAACTTGGAAAATGGAATTCCCCGCTTTTATATTATGCGGTTGCAACGCCGAGGGCGGAAGTTTGATAAAATTACTCGTCATATGCAATGCACTCAATGTTTGGGTTCTTTGTCAGGAAAGGATTGGTTAATTGCGGTTTGTCCTCCTGATAATAATATTGATGAACCAGCTTTAGATGAGATTGCAGCTTTCCGCATTCCGGGAAATTGTTTCATTAAGTTAGAGGTGGGAACTTGGCACGCAGGGCCATATTTTGAGCATGAGTTTGTCGATTTTTATAATTTAGAATTGAGTGATACTAATGTGGTGGATCATTTAACTCATGATTTTGTTAAGAGTCATGAGTTAGAGTTTGAGATGGTGTAGATATTTTCCTTCTATCGCTTTCTTTATGGATAATTAATACCAATTAGCATCGTTCCATGCGATCGCGATTTCATCGGCTAATTTATCGGTTTTTGTTAATCCAAACTCTTCTGACTTTTGCCCTTAGAAACTACCTGTTGTTAACAGAGAAGTCATGTATGGTGTGAGTAAATCTCCTTCGATTTGTATTGGTGTGAATGTATTACCTATCTGCTTTTTAGTTTTAATCTCGAATTGAACTTGCTAAAATTCCTAATATTTTCTTGATGTCGCTTAAATAGTACTCATCCAAATCAATTTTGACAATATCTGCTTCCAATTTCAAAAAACGCCAATTTGTACCCGATGTGACAGTTCCATAAATAGTAGAAATATCATTACCTTCCCTTTCATTAAAAATTCTTGCTGCTAACATCTCCGCAACACACTGCCCTAAACCACCATTAATATTTTCCTTCTTTGCCTCGACGATGATAATTACAGGAGCAGTTAATATGAATAGTTCTGGGGAACGACTAATAATAAAATCGCAATTACCATTTAAACCTCGTTCATTATCTATACTAAAATCAATTCCCGAAAATAAAGAAATTTGATTATTTTGTTGTTTCCTCACTTCAATTAAAATTGGAGAAATAATCATTTCTGAACGAGCTTTTTCTGTATTACTGGCAATTGCCAAGGGAATATTTTCTTCGATAGTTTGTGTGAGTAGATTACTCGACTCCACCTCATGAATCCCCGAATACATGCGATAATTATCAGTAATTTTCAATTCAAACTCTTTGATAACTTTCGCTAAAGTAAAATCGCTGTAAGACATAGTATTACCCTCTGCTGTTTCCAGGTTGGAGAATGTATACTCCTAGAATATCGAGAGTTAGCTGTGGTTTGACAATCATTTGTCGTCAAGCGGTAATAGTCCTAACACGACGATGTTGCTGAATTGAGGTATGAAATTCAAAAAGCTTATAATTAAAACTCTTATTCTGGTGCGTCTTTGAGTGAAACAAATTCATAGTTAAAATCAGCAACGCCCAAATTTTCATCATATGCAAAAATAAACGTTAAAGGCATAAAATATTATGCCTGTTCCCCTACCCCTTGCCTAGGATCAATCACCCTGGGGATAGTCGTCCCACAAAGCTGTAATTTCCCGCAGACTTTGGTGATTGCCATCGCCTAATATGAGATGATCTAACAAGGGAATGTCTAAAAACTGTGCTGCGGCTAATAACTTGCGTGTCAAGTCGATATCAGCCTGACTAGGTTCAACATTACCAGAAGGATGATTATGCGCTACTATCACCCGTGTTGCCCCATGACGAATGACTTCGCGAAAAATCTCGCGGGGAGGTGCTAAAGTTTCAGTGGCAGTACCGATGGTAATAACTTGCGTCCCCAGTAAACAATTCTTCACATCTAACAAAAGTACTGCAAAACGTTCTTGATTTTGCCACATTAAATCTTGACTCAAAGCTGCGGCTGCGGCAACTGGACTATCAATTGGTGTACGATCTAAAGGGCGAGATTGAAAAGCTCGTTTACCCAATTCAATTGCTGCTAATATGGTTGTTGCCTTCGCAGGACCAATACCAGGTATTTGCATTAACTCAGCGGGGGTAACGTCTCGCAATACTGCTAAAGGATCGCGATCGCACTTTGCCAATTCATGTAGAATATATTGCCCCAAACCGATTGCTGATAGTTTTCCCGGTCCTTGACCAGTGCCGAGTAAAATTGCGATTAACTCAGCTGTGGCTAAAATTTTCGCTCCATGTGCCATTAACCGCTCTCTGGGACGTTCACTAGTTGGTATATCGGCAACTCTGAGGCAGTAGGTCATATTGAGAATATACTGGAGATAGATGAACCTATCTCTAGTTATCTCTTGTTTATTCTCCAAACCATGCTAAATTGACAAAATCTTTAATTTTGGTCAATTTTCTCTGGTGATCAAAATACTAGCTTCATATCGAAGCGTTGATTACTGGTGAATTTGGGTTGCTTTGAGCATATGGTAAGTAATCAGCAACTGGGTAAGAGCAAGCGGGTAACTTTGGAGTGTTTCTCCAGTTGTACCAGCTATTTTACCCAACTCTGGATTGCTTTCGCGATCGCATATATTTTTTAAGTGTGGCATATCAGAACAAATTAGCTGCTCTAATTTATTAACTTGTTCCAAGGTTGCATGACCATCAACTTCTAAAACATCGACAGGTTTACCCATATCTCGATCTAGTCCTAAACGAATCGCTGAGTTGGAATTACCATTGGTGGATTTAATAATCTCAGTAAAATCGGGATGGGGAATTGTCGGACGCAGTACCAAGCGCACATTCAAGTTTCCATTTGCTTGTGCTTCATCTTCACTAGGCTGATAGAAGCTTACCACTATATCAGACCATTGCCGCTGGGGACGGATAAACTGCTCTGAATCTGGTTCACGCTTTTCTAATTCTGCCAGCACTTGTTCTTCAGTGTAGCCACGCTTTTGGGTATCCCGCTTGACTTTCCACTGAGCACGTAGGGATTCTGGAGGTGCTAAGTAAGCTTTTACATCATAGCAATCTCTGGCACCACGAGTTGAATAACCAAGCAATCCCTCAATAATCACGAATTTAGCAGGCTTGATATATATTGGTGCTTCAAAGGTGCCGGTTTTGTGGCTGTAAATTGGTTTGAGGATTGGTTGTCCTGTTCTTAGCTGAGACAGGTGATGCTGCATTATATCAAGATAGTTGCAGTCAGGGTGTAAAGCTGTGATACCAAGAGAAGCTCGTTGTGTGCGATCGTAACGGTGGTAATCATCTGTACAGATGATCGTGACATTCTCGGTTCCTAGTACCTGAGCTATTCCTTTAGTCAGTGTTGTCTTACCTGCTGCACTATCACCAACGATGCCAAGAATTATTGGACGGCTCATCATACTCCCAAAGTGACGAATGTTTTGTATGTTATTTTACTTATTTTAGAAACTAATTAGATTTAACTCAAGATAAAAATGTCTCTTAACAATCACAATCCTGCCGTCCTTCTGACGAATTTACATACAATCAATGCTTTTTTGCCATATACAATAATATGTATCAATTTACAAAGGGCTTGTGATTAAAATTAATTATTTAAATATCTATTTAGATAGATGTAAAAATATACGCTTGACGCTGTGTACAGTTTAATATCCCCGACTTGGTAAAAGTTGTTGGGGATATTGTCTTTCACTGCTATATATTTAATTTTGATCAACGTGGGCAAGATGCTAAAGACTTCTTAGCGTAATTACAATCGAAATCATCCAGTGCTTCACGACTAGATGGATAACTACGGGTAATATGTAAAGGTGCGCTATTTGGATCTGATTTGCGACTCCAGATTTTGATGTAATATTGAGTGTTATCAGTAGTTCGCCAAAGTTGATATTTATAATCCCCACCTCCACCGTTATTAATTAATGAATCAGCCATTGCTATAGTTGATGTTGTTAGCATTGCCGCTGTAGTTATTAGGAAAAAAATACTCTTTCTAAATATCATTTTTTGATGACCAAAGATGACATTACTTTTATATCCTTAAGAAATAATCAAATAAGTAAGTTAAGTTAAAGAAATCATAAATGTATAATGAATATCAGAGTCTCTTTTTGAGAAAAACTAAGAGTTGTTATGGAAGTTATTACAGCTTTTCTGTAAAGCTACGTAGTAAGGACTGAAGTCCTTTTGTTAGAAGATGAGTACTAAAGTCCTCACTACGAACGAAATAAAATGTAGAGACGCGATAAAATGTAGAGACGCGATAAAATGTAGAGACGCGATAAATCGCGTCTCTACAAGGGTTTCGGGCAACGGATAATAAGCATATTTAAGCGATGTCTATTGCATTCATCATCGCTTAAATATGCAACGCTCGTTTTTTTCATTGATCGCTTGGGGTGTACAGGAGGCAGTGAAATTCTGTAAAGTGTAAGGAAAAGCGATCGCATAAACATGGGAAAACAAACACTCGGACTAGAACAACATATTTATGACTACTTGCACTCAGTATCTCTGCGAGAGCCAGAAATTTTACAGCAACTACGGCAAGAAACAAACCAGCACCCACTTTCAGTCATGCAAATTTCTCCCGAACAGGGACAATTTATGGCTTTGCTGGTGCAGTTGATGGGTGCAAAGAAGACTTTAGAAGTAGGAGTATTTACGGGTTATAGTTCGCTGATAGTTGCATTGGCGTTACCACCATCGGGTAAAGTTGTCGCCTGTGATGTCAGTGAAGAGTATACTGCGATCGCACGCCGTTATTGGCTAAAAGCAGGTGTGGCAGATAAAATTGACTTGCACATCGCTCCCGCAATGGATACTTTAGATCGATTGCTGGCAAATGGAGAAGCCGAAACTTTTGATTTTGCTTTCATCGATGCAGACAAAACCAGCTACGATGGCTATTATGAACGAGCATTACAATTAGTGCGCGTGGGTGGATTGATAGCCATCGATAATGTACTATGGTCAGGGCGCGTCGCCGATGCCGAAGTCCAAGACAACAGAACCAAGACGATTCGCGCCTTAAATAAAAAGCTACATCAAGACTCCCGAATTACTCTTAGCCTTGTACCGATCGCTGATGGTTTGACTTTGGCGTTAAAGCTTCCATAGTCCTCTTTTTAGCTAATTCTAACTGTCGCTGCTTCTGCTGCAACCGTAATCTTTTATCCTCAGTGAGGCTATGAAAACAGTGTGAGCAAGAAATGCCTAATTCATATTTTGGTGAAGCTTTATCTTCGTCAGAAATTGGATTTCCACAGTTGGGACACCTTTCGTAAGCTGCTTGTTCCAAGTTGTGACGGACAGCAACTCGTTCATCAAAAACAAAACATTCCCCCTCCCACAAGCTTTCTTCGCTTTCGACTTCTTCTAAATACTTGAGAATGCCACCCTTGAGATGATATACTTGCTCAAAGCCTTGAGCAAGCAAGAAAGAAGAAGCTTTTTCGCAACGAATTCCCCCAGTACAAAATAATGCCACCTTTTTGTGTTTTGCGGGGTCGAGGTTGTCGCGGACATAATCGGGAAATTGCCGGAATGTTTCAGTTTGCGGATTTTGCGCCTTCTGGAATGTACCGATATTTACTTCATAATCGTTGCGAGTATCAATCACGGTGACTTCAGGATCGCTAATTAGGTCATTCCAATCCTGAGGACTAATATAAGTGCCCACTTGCTGATTTGGATCAACTTCTGGCAAACCCAAAGTGACAATTTCTGGCTTTAAGCGCACTTTCATCCGCTCAAATGGCGGTGTGTCAGTAATTGATTCTTTATGTTCTAAGTCTGCCAAAAGGCGATCGCAACGCAGAAACGATAAAACTGACTCAACGCTGTCACGTGAACCCGCAATTGTACCGTTAATGCCTTCTTTTGCTAGCAGAATTGTTCCCTTAACGGATTGTGCTTGACAGTAAGACAGCAGAATGCTTTCTTTTTCAGCAAAATCTGGCAAGCTCACAAATTTATAAAATGTTACAACTAATATCATTTGTTTGTTTGTCCCCCTTTCGGAAAAAAACAATATATGTTAAAATAAAGATAGCAATTTTATTTGATGGGGGTTTAGCTCAGTTGGTAGAGCGCCTGCTTTGCAAGCAGGATGTCAGCGGTTCGAGTCCGCTAACCTCCATTATTCAGCATGTTGAAAGACTACGGAAAGATTATTCGCTGGCATTTGGTAAGTATTTATCAAGTTAAGATTTCGTGCTTTTGCCGCTTCTACAACGTCATCCAAATCACGCACACCCCAGTTTGGGTTTTGTGCGCGTAAAGAATTGTCAAAAGCTGCATTACTTGGTGAGGTATGTTTTCCGTTTTGTTTGAAGGGACCATATAAATAAAGGATGCCGCCCGGTGGTAAGATGCGATCGCTTAGAGCCATTAATCCCAAACACGCTCCCCAAGGAGAAATGTGAATCATATTGATGTTGACTATAGCTGTAATTGCGGTGGTATCTGGTATAGTCCAAACTGACGTACTCGCATCTAAATCTATTGGTGGATAAAGATTATCAGATGGTGAATGTGCTATCCAGGCAGCAATACTAGATCGCGATCGCGGATTAGGATCGGTTGGTAGCCATTTACGAGGTTTTAGGTATGGAGCAAAATATACAGCATGTTCCCCAGTACCGCTGGCTATTTCTAAGATAGTGCCACTTGCAGGTAATATTTGTAAAAGTATTTCTAGGATAACTTCACGGTTGCGTTCAGTTGCTGGTGCAAATTGTCGTAGGTCTTGTGATGTATTCATAAATTTTCTCTCTGTTCAATATTGCACGAGTGCGATCGCTATTATTCCATTATCTCATCTGTGGCTCTTGTACCTGGAAAAAAGTGATCGTTTAATATATCCTCCACTGTGTAAGGACAATCTTGGGGAAATGTTTTCATCGGTAAATTTGTTTCTCCAGAAGCTAATACAATTGCTTTGATATAAGCTTTTTGGAGAACTTCTTGCAGATAAGGTTTGAGACTAGGATTTTCTGCAAGTAATTCCCAAGTATCTAGACGCTGGATGCGAATTGTATTTAACCAACTACGACTTCGTTTTTCGAGTTGATATTCCCATTTTAGTAAATGTGCAATTAAGACACTCCAACGATTTCGCAGTTCAGCACGTTGCTGTTTACCTAAAGATTCAATTTCCTCGATTAAATTGGACAAATCAAGCTGATTCCATTGCTGATGACGAAGCAGGTTAGCTTGTTTTTTAGTCCAAGCGTAGAAGTCGGTTTCATAAAGGTTTTGCATGACTTTTTCCTGTTGCTTATGGTGTCTGCATAATGGGGTGATAACAAGCGTGAACTTTCCCTAATTTTAATGTCAGTTAGCGCAAATATACGCCCTCAGGCTGGAAGCCTGGGGCTACACGAACGAAGCCTGCCTTCGCAGGCTAAAATTTTCATAGCCTGCCTTCGCAGGCTTTGTACGCACAACGCGACACCCTTCTAGGGTGTTGTAAGTAAAAATTAACATTAGCGTGTCTGAAAATACCCTAAATTAAAATTGTCAATTGAATGGTGGTTGAGAAAATTCGGAAAAATTTTCATTCCTCCTTGAGGAGAACAGATGACGCGAGAATCAGCTTCCGGTTATGAATATCAAGTTGGGGGTAGTTTACCAATTGAGTCTCTCACCTATGTCCGACGACAAGCTGATGAAGACCTTTACAAGCACTTGAAAGCGGGAGAGTTTTGTTATGTTCTCAACTCTCTCTCGGCAAATGGGGAAATCTAGCTTGCGCGTGCAGGTAATGCAACAGTTACAACAAGAAGAAATTGCTTGTGCAGTAATTGATATTACCTCGATTGGGACGGCAGATATTACACCTGAACAGTGGTATGCTGGCGTAATCGATACACTAATTGGTAGCTTCAATCTTTACACCACTTTTGATTTAGATACATGGTGGACTGATAACCATTTATTATCATCAGTTCAAAAGTTGAATAAGTTTCTTGATGAAGTACTGTTGAAATTAGTTGTTACAAATATTGTTATTTTTGTTGACGAAATTGATAGTATTCTCAGCCTTGGATTTAATCCTGATGATTTTTTTGCGGTAATCCGCGACTGCTATAACCGTCGAGCAGACAACCCCGCTTATCGGCGTCTTACTTTTGCAATATTGGGAGTGTCTACACCTTCAGATTTAATTCAAGATAAGAAACGGACACCTTTTAATATTGGTAGAGCAATTGATTTAACTGGTTTCCAGCTTGAGGAAGTGCAACCGTTAGCGCGGGGATTAGTGACGGTAGGAAATCCGCAAACATTGATGGAAGCAGTGCTGTACTGGACAGGAGGACAGCCGTTTTTGACACAAAAAGTTTGTAAGTTGGTGAAGACTGGGAAATACGAATTGGGGATTGGTGATTTAGTCAGAAAGCGCATTATTGAAAATTGGGAAACGCAGGATGAACCAGAGCATTTGAAAACAATTATAAATAGGATACTCTACAGTAATGAACAGCGTAGCGGTAGGTTGTTAGGATTGTGTCAGCATTTGCAGCAAGAAGAAATAGTAGCTGATGACAGTGCCGAACAAACTGAACTGCGGTTGACAGGATTGGTAGTGAAGCGTGATGGTAAGCTGCGAATTTATAACCGCATATATAAGGAAGTATTTAATCAAGAGTGGTGCGATCGCCAACTTGCAAAACTGCGTCCTTATGCTCAATTACTCAATGCCTGGGTAGCCTCACACCGTCAGGATGAGTCACGCTTATTGCGGGGACAAGCGCTACGAGATGCTCAAGCTTGGGTCGCAATGCAAAATTTAACAGATTTGGATTATCAATTTTTAGCCACTAGCCAAGAGGTAGAACAGCGCGATATTCGGCAACGATTGGAAACTGAAGCAGCAGCAGCAAAAGCAGAATTTGAAGTAGCAAGAACTAGAGAAAAGATTAAAGTTCAAAAGCAAATAACTCGACTAGCGATCGCATCTTTTATCTGTATCACGGGATTCGCAATCTTTGCAGGATTTCAATGGAGAGCAGCAGATGAAGGTCAAATACTAGCATTAACATCATCCTCAAACGCAAAATTTACCTTAAATCGAAGTTCCTTTGATGCCTTAATAGATGCCTTAAAAGCTGGAAGACAGTTAAAGCACTCTATTTGGTATAGAAACGACCCAAAGCTGAAGGCTAAAGTCATGGAAGTAGTTAGTAATGCAGCTTATGGGGTTAGAGAAAGCAATATTTTAGAAAAACACCAAGACTTTGTTCAGAAAGTTAGATTTAGCCCTGATGGTAAAACAATTGCCACTGCAAGCTTTGATAATACTGCAAAACTTTGGAGTGCAGATGGCAGGGAACTCTTAACCTTGAGCGGACACACTCAACCAGTTGTAGATGTTAGTTTCAGTCCCGACGGTCAAGCGATTGCTACTGCTAGTCAAGATGGAACTGCAAAACTCTGGAATCGGCAAGGAAAGCTTTTGAGAACTTTAGAAAAGCGTACTGGTGTACTTTGGAGTGTTAGTTTTAGTCCTGATGGTCAGAAGATTGCTAGCGCTGGAGAAGATAAGACAATCAAGCTTTGGAATCTCAATGGTAATTTACTAAAGACATGGAAAGCTCACGATGAAGAAGTCTACAGCGTCAGTTTTAATCGTGATGGAA
This sequence comes from Plectonema radiosum NIES-515, assembly GCF_025753815.1. Taxonomy (GTDB): domain Bacteria; phylum Cyanobacteriota; class Cyanobacteriia; order Cyanobacteriales; family Nostocaceae; genus Hassallia; species Hassallia radiosum_A. The sequence goes on from NZ_JAOWRF010000217.1 coordinate 14,273, forward strand.
AGATTGCTACGGGTAGTGACGACAATATAGTAAAACTGTGGGATTCTCAAGGTAAATTGATTGATACCTTTAATGGACACACTCAACCAGTATTTAATGTTAGTTTTAGTCCTGACGGTAAAACTCTTGCCTCTGCCAGTAGCGATAATACTGCCATTCTTTGGAATTTAAAAACTAAGAAAAAAGTCACTCTTAAAGGGCATTTAAACAACGTCAGAGATATAAAGTTCAGCCCTAATGGTCAAATTATTGCTACTGCTAGTTGGGATAAGACAGTGAAACTATGGCGTAGTCGAGATGGTTTACTTTTACAAACCTTACAGGGACATCAAGGTTTAGTCAATAGCGTTAGTTTCAACAATGATGGCAAAATTCTTGCATCTAGCAGCTATGACAAAACGGTTAAACTTTGGCGAGTGAATGACTGGCTAACTACTTTTACTGGACATAGTGACGCAATCTATAGTGTTGACATAAACAAAGATGGCACGAAGATGGCAACTGGTAGTGGTGACGCAACGGTAAAACTGTGGAACTTGCAAGGACAAGAACTCAAAACTCTCACAGGACATACTTTACCAATTGCTAGCGTTAGTTTCAGTCCTGATAGTCAAATGATTGCAAGTGGTGGTAACGATAAAACCGTAAGATTATGGAACTTGCAGGGAAAGGATATTAAAACACTTTCAGGGCATAAAGATTCTGTTACAGACATCAGTTTCAGTCTGAATGGTAAGATAATTGCCAGTAGTAGCCTAGACGGAAGTGTGAACCTTTGGAGCCGAGAAGGAAAATTTTTAAGGACTCTCAAAGGAAATATTACAAACATTTCCAGCGTCAGTTTTAGCTCTGATGGTAACATTATTGGCTCTGCTGGTAGAGATGGAACAGTGCAACTTTGGAACCTAAACGCAACTCTTTTGCATAACTGGAAGGCACATAATCCAGCATCAGTTTATAGCATCAGTTTCAGCCCTGATAGTCAAATGATTGCTACTTCTAGTGAAGATAATACTGTCAAATTGTGGAATAGAGATGGTGGTCTTTTAAAAATTTTGAAAGGTCATACAGCTGGCATTTCGGGTTTAGACTTCAGTCCCAACGGTCAAATGATTGCTACAGCTAGTGATGATCAGACAGTAAAGATTTGGAATCGTGACGGTACGTTAATTAATACGCTCCTTGGACATAGCAATAGTGTAAACTCACTTAAGTTCAGCCGTGATAATAAAAAGCTTGTTACTGGTAGTGATGACAATACAGCATTGCTTTGGAATGTAGAGAATTTAAGCTTGGATAAATTTATGGATCGTGGATGCAGTTGGTTGAGAGACTATCTCAAAACTAATCCAAATGCTCCTACTGATATTTGTGAGGAAATTAAAAGATAAATTATTTCTCGGACTTACAGCAGATTGCGTTTTTATTGAATACACGTAGAGACGTTCCGGACCGAGCGTCTCAGAGCGGGTTTTGGGTTTTATGCATGTACCTCCGAAACCTGAAATATGCTGTATATAGGGTTTCTCACTATACGTGAGGTACAAGAACGGCACCCCCAACCCCCCTCCCCCCTTGCGGTGCTACCGTGTATGCATAACTCCAGACAACGGTTTACAACCGTTGTCTAATAGCCAAAGTCATCTAAAAGATGACTAACATTTTTGACGCTCAGTCCATTTTAATGGACTTGTGCTATTAGACTGGGATTTTCAATCCCAGGCGGGTTACGATGCCTAATAGACATCTGGTGAAAAAGAATGTAGAGACGCAAAATTTGCTTTATCGGCACACTCTGCGAACGCGTCTCTACAAGTATTTTGCGTAACGCACAATTATTTTCCAAAGATGCCTAATGAGAATGGTGCAAGATATCAGCCAAAGAACTTTGCCCAAAGTGCATAATTTGATTTGGCTGACACCTACTAACAACAAAGAAGGAAAGCTTTTTCAGCTTAACTTACCTTTGCAGACAAATAGGACACTTTAAATAATCAGGTTTTTGTCAATGCGTAAGTCCTAATTTCTTCAATGGGCTATTTTTCAGAACAATTATCGTCATCTATTCAAGTTGAAAAAACATCAGGGAGCAGAATCATGGCAAATAATGAAAAGAACTTCAATCTAAAACCACCCAACAACGGCAAACCCACAAAAACCGAAAATGGTGGAATCCGATCACCCAGAAAAACCCCACCTGACACCAGAGGAGGTGGTGATAAAAATAATAACGATAAGAAGTAAAAATAAAATGACAAAGCTAACGAACCAGATACGAAGCAATAAGAATAAGGACGAAAATTTGCGACAAAACCAAAAAGCCACAAACCTGCTATGGTTTTAAATACTAATACATACGCAAATAAGTCCGCAGCACTCACACATTAAAGATGCGCTGTCTTTTAAAATTGTCTGAAAATGCCGATTTTCAAAACCAACAGTACCAAGCCAAAATCATGTAATGATACAAAAAAAGCATCAAGGTGACTTGATGCTTTTTATCATTTCAACAAAATTAAAAATGGGCAGTACCAGACTCGAACTGATGACGTCCTGCTTGTAAGGCAGGCGCTCTACCAACTGAGCTAACCGCCCGTTTTGACTCACATTTATATAATATAGCAAACTATTCCAAATCGCGCTAGTATTTTTGAGAAATATTTTGCGGATTTTCTCATCCAAAATCCAAAATCCCTATGCCCTCTGGACGGACGCACGATCGCATTACTTTATGGGCTTTACCGTTTGTGGTTGCGATCGCCTTCTGGCAAACTCGCAACGGCAACCTAACTCTATTGGTTGCTGGTGGGTTTATGTTCGGTGGTTTGATGTTTGGTCCCGATTTAGATATTTACTCGCGTCAATTTCAGCGCTGGGGTTGGTTGCGCTGGATTTGGCTACCTTATCAAAAACGTTTGCGGCATCGTTCTTTTTTCTCTCACGGTCCCATAATCGGGACAACGCTGCGGGTGCTTTATTTAACGACTTTGCTGTTTGTTTTGTCAATTTTCGGCTTGGTGGTTGGTGCAAAGCTGGGAAATATAACTTTGAATTGGCAAGATATAAGTGAAAATGTAGGGCGATCGCTCACGAATTACAAGAGCGAATTTTTAGCACTATTTTTGGGGCTGGAACTCGGTGCTATGAGTCATTCTCTCAGTGATTGGGGCGGTTCGGCTTACAAGCGTTATCAAAAGCAAGGGGTTCAAGGTTTGCTGCCGCGTGCGAAAATGAAGAAACGCAAAGCGAGTGGGGGGAGGAGGAGACAGGGGGAG